>CBCTVZ010000027.1:0-22839 GCA_965150505.1 uncultured Robinsoniella sp.
ACTAATAGGTCGAAAGCTTAACCAAAGAGGTTGGTTAAGACGGATGGAGAAGATACAAAGTCAAAAAATAAGAAAGATACAATGATCTGTGTGTAGTTTTGAAGGTATATAAAAAGTGACTAGAAATAGTCACTTATGTTTATTTATTTCAGTTAATTTTAAAATTTAAAACATTTTAAATTGACAGAATGCCATTTTTATGGTATAAATAAATTAGATATTAAAGGGGTTTGGTCAAGTGGTATGACAGAAGTCTCCAAAACTTTTAGTGGGAGTTCGATTCTCTCAACCCCTGTTTGAAAAGTCTTGCAAATGCAGGACTTTTTTTTGTGTTTAAAAATAAATTAGACTTGAAAAAATAAAAAATGTATGATAAATTATAAGTGACATTAAAAATCTTAAAGTGATATCACAAAAGTATAATTCCATATACGATCTTTGTGATATATCTCATCAAATTCCCTATTTATTAAATTTATGAAGAGTGTTTTTGCAGACAGAATAATACGAATTTTGTATGTAAAAAAACAAAGCGACAAAAACATTGAAAATGGAAAAAGGAGGGGTGATCAGAGACAGATATTTTTTGAAATAATAAAGTATGATGCAAAAAAAGAAGAAAGGAATACTATGGAGAAAAACAAACAGGAAAAAAGAAGAATGATCATGAAAAAGCTTGGAATTTTGCTGACGGTTATTTTATTATGTTCCCTCACAGTCTATTCCAAGCAGGAAATTTTTGACCCTTTTATCTGTGATTCAATGAAAGAAAAATCAGCAAAAGCAGCGGAAAAAGAACAGGAAGCACAAAGAAAAACAGAGATAGAAGTAGAAAATGAAAAAAGTATAGAAGAAAAAACACCAGAAAATATGTTGGAAGAAGGAGGAGAAACGGAAAGAAATTTAGAAGAGAGTGAAACAGCACCAGAAACGGAACTAGAAAAAGAAAGTGAGATCGTGTCAGAAACGGAATCCGAAAAAGAGAGCGAGACCGTGTCAGAAACAGAATCCGAAAAAGAGAGCGAGACCGTGTCAGAAACAGAATCTGAAAAAGAGAGCGAGACCGTGTCAGAAACGGAGTCTGAAAAAGAAAGTGAGACAGCGCCAGAAACGGAGTCTGAAAAAGAGAGTGAGACAGCGCCAGAAACGGAATCTGAAAAAGAGAGTGAGACCGAGACGGAAGTTGACTCAGAAAAAGAAACTCCTCCTTTTGATGTGATCTTATTGCTAGAAAATGGAAGGGCAAGAGCCGCAGGACAGGCACAGGTGGATACATTTGGTCAGATTGAAATTTTAGGGGCGCGTACATCGTATAAGCATAATAAAGAGACGTTTCAGACGATTTACTGCCTGAATTATGCGAGAAATGGAGCATATGGAATATATGGTTCGGATCGTACTTCCCCTGTTCATTCTTCCATTACCTATGTGCTTGCAAAAGGAATGAAAATGGCAAAAAACAATGAGACGATGGATGCTAAATATAGAGGAAATGATGATTTAGAAAGTTACTATATTACGCAGATGGCGCTTCATCTTGTAAATGGTGCAATCGGAGGAGAAGAAGATATTTCTCATCTTTTAGATTCATCAAAAAATCCAGCAGTATATCAGAAAATTTACGCATTGTATCAGGATGCTATGGCACAGAAAGAACCAATTATCAATCCAGAAGGATATACGAAAGAAGTAACGTGCGAGATTATTCCGCAGACACAGACAGTATGGATCAAAGATGAAACAAAAGGAGGATTTCGGACAAAAGAAAATTATAAGGTATCCGTCAGCGACCCATCAAGAGTGATTCAATCAGGATTAAAATTAAAGGACAACCGTGTGGAAGGTCTGTCGATTGTAGAAGCAGGAAAAGATTCCTTTTATCTTCATGCGACACAACATGCACTAGAGCAGATGAAATCGGAAAAAAACTGGAAGGCAGAGATTTTGTGGTCTGGACAAGTACAGGAAAAAACGGGATATCGTTATGTCCATCTATCGGGGGAATGGCCTGGAATTACAGAGTATCAAGACTTGATTTTTTTGGAAGATGCACAGCAGTCTGTCTCTTTAGAGGAAAAAGCATCTGCACAGCTCAAGGTGATTCCGGAGGAAAAAGGACGCATTGAAGTAATAAAAAAGGACAGCGAGACGAAAAAAGGATTAAAAGGGGCTGTCTATGGGATTTATGAAGAAAAATCGTGTAAAACACTTGTCATAAAGACGGGTGAGAGTGACGAGACTGGAAAAGCAGTGACAGAAGAATTTCAGATAAAATCAAACGGATCTTATTTTATGAAAGAAATAAAAGCTCCTCTTTATCACATATTGGATAAAACCGTGACAGAAATTTCAGTGGAAGACTTAAAAAAGGAAAAAATGATTACCTATACAAAAGAAAATAAGGCACAAAAAGGAAAAATTGTACTGAAAAAAGAAGATGCACAGCCAGAGGAAAAAAGGGTAGAAGGAACGCTTCAAGGGGCAGTATATCTTATATTTGCAAAAGAAAAAATTTATAAAACAGATTTAAAGACTGTCGCATATGAAGCGTACAAAAAAGGAGACGATGAAAATTCTAAATCATTTGTCACTTCATTTACAACGGACTCAGATGGGAAAGCTGTGACAGAGCCTTTATATTTGGGCGATTATCTGGTTTTTGAAAAAACAGCAAGCGAAGGATATGAAATAGAAGAAAAAATTCATGAGGTAAAGGTAACGCCTGAGAACAGTGAACAGACGGTTATTGTAAAAGAGATCGTTTCAAAAGAGAAAAAAATCAGAGGCGATCTGGAACTGAAAAAAACAGGAAAAAATGGAGAGGATACGGTATATCTGGAAGGGGCAGAGTTTACTGTCACATCAAAGCAAAGTAAAGAAACGGCAGCGGTTTTAGTGACCGACAAAAATGGATATGCTACAACAAAAAAAGAGGGAAAAGAAGGAGCTTTGTTATACGGAACGTATATTGTGACAGAGACAAAAGCGCCGGATGGATATGAAAAGGCAGAACCATTTGAAATCAAAATTGAGAAATCGGGTCAGATTTATGAATATGAGGTAGAAAATATCCAGAAAAAAGGAAAAATCCAAATAAAAAAAGTGGATGCAGAGACAAAGAAAACAATCCCTATTTCGGGTGTTTGCTTTCAAATTTTAGACAAAAAGACAGGAAAAGTTGTGATAAAAGATTTAAAGACAGATCAAAGTGGGGTGATTCAGGTAGAGGAAATGCTTCCATTTGGAACGTATATTTTGGAAGAAATTACACCGCCAGAGGGATATCAAAAAGGAAAACCTGTAGAATTTACAATCGACAGCAAAGAGACGATCACTGTGACGTATGAAAATACTCCGCAAAAAGGAAAGATAAAAATAAAAAAGAAAAAGACAGGGAGTAAAATAGTTTTGTCAGATGTTGTCTTTACGATGATTGCGAAAGAAGATATTGTGACGGGAGACGGCAGTGTTCGATTTAAAAAAGGAGAGATCGTAGATACTATTATCACAGATGAAAATGGTATTGGTGTCAGTAAGGAATTATACGCAGGATTGTATGAGATTCAGGAGAAAAAACAGAAGCCAGGATACAGCAGAAATATAGAAGGAAAAGAAATTCGCATTGAAAAAGATACCGAAAAAGAAATAGAATTGACCATAGAAAATAATCCGACTGCCGTAAGAATAAAAAAAGTGAATGAAGAGGGGAAAACAGCTTTAGAGGGGGTTATCTTTTTATTTTGGCGAGAAGGAGAAGAAAAAAAGGAAGTTGTGACAGATAAAAATGGAGAAATTTATCTGGAAGAACTGGTGTCTGGCAGATATTATCTGGAAGAGCAACAGCCAAAAAAAGGCTATCTTTTATCGGAAGAGAGGATTTCTTTTATTGTAGATCAAGATGGAAAAATAGAAGGAAGAAGTGAATGGGAATATCAGATATCGAATAAAAAAATGAAGCCAGATATTAAAGTGGCCAAACTTGCAAATAAGACGACCGGCGTTACATTAGAAGAAGGCAGATATCAAGGAAGAAAGATCAGCGGTACATATACGGCAAATGAGATTGTAGAATATAAAATTTTGATCACAAACAGTGGCAATACAGTTGCCAAGGAGATTCAAGTTCGCGACAAGATACAAGAAGAACTGAAAAAGCAGATTGTTCCAGAGAGCGCTGAGTTTATGATCGAGACAGGAAAATATCAGACTTCTTTTGGAAGAATGGCAGAGGTCAAAAAGGTATCAAAAACAGAACTTCTAATTGACGAACTGGCAGTAGGGGATAGTCTGGAAGTATGCTTTAGACTGCGCTTAAAAGAAGATGCCCAAAAGAGTGAAGATTTAGAAAATATTGTATATATAACAGGAAAATATGAGCCGGAGCAGGGCAAGAAAGAAAAGATTCCAGAAGATGAAGATGACTGGGATTTTGACAAGATCAAAATTGAAAATGTGATTCAAGTAGAGATTATAAAAGTAGATGCAAATACAGACAAACCTCTTGCAGGAGCGAGACTGGCAGTGCTGAATGAAAAGGGAACGGTACTGGATGAATGGATCAGTGACACAGAAGGTCATCGCATAGAAGGAATGGAGATTCGCAACGTATATACGTTAAAAGAGCTAGAAGCGCCGTCAGGGTATAAAAAAGCAGACAGTTTTACTTTTACTGTTCTGGATACAGGGGAAGTACAAAGAATTGTGATGAAAGATGAACCGGAAGAAATACCGGAGGATCTGCCAAAAGAGACAGTTGTAAAAACGGGAGATGAGACAAAGACAACCTTATATATGACAGGAATGTTGGCATCACTTTGTATCGCATCGTTTGTCTTTTTGAAGAAAGGCAGAAAAGGAAAATAAAAAGAAAATGAAACAAGAAAGAGCTATACTGTATAAATTTTTTCAGCATAGCTCTTTTCATAATAAAATGACAAGGAAAACAGAAAAATATTATGAAATGCAAGGTTTATTTTTCTGATAGATCAGCCAAAGGCCTTTTAAAAGCAGTTCATCGTCGATAATGATTTCCTTGACACAGTGAGGGATGATTGCTTTTGCCAATCCTCCTGTGGCAATGACCGTTGCAGGTTCGCCAAGCTCTTTTTCAATTCTGTCAATCATTCCGTCGATGCAGGAAGCATTTCCATTTAGAACGCCGCTTTTCATACAGTCGATTGTATTTTTTCCAATGATCTTCTTTGGAGCATCAAGGCTGATGCGAGGAAGCTGAGAGGTACGGCTAGTGAGTGCATCGAGGGAAATACGGATTCCAGGGATGATCATGCCTCCAATATAATTTTGATTTTTGTCTACGACAGATATGGTAGTTGCAGTTCCCATATCAATGATAATCAAAGGCGCTTTATGTTCATGAATGGCAGCAACTGCATTTACAATCAGATCGCTTCCTACCTGAGCAGGGTTATCCATCAGAATATTCAATCCATTTTTTACGCCAGGACCGACAATCATAACAGATTTCTCAGTGATTTTTTCAACAGATGTGCGGATTAGATTTGTCACAGGCGGAACGACGGAGGAAATGATAGAGCCGTCAATCATAGAAGGACTTAAATTATACATTTCCAGTACATTTTTAAAACTGATTGCATATTCTAAGACGGTTTTTGTCTGGTCAGTGGAAAGGCGCTCCGTAAATAAAATTTTATTATCTTTGATACAGCCAATTACAATATTTGTATTTCCAATATCAATAGCGAGAATCATAAGAACCTCCTTAATTTCTGATAAAGGAAAGCACGAGGCATTCCCTATTCGTTATAAGTGCGACGATAGTATACCACGAAAAAACAGCGAAAGCAAGGAAGAAACAGGGGGACACAGAGAGAGGGCAGACGAAGGAGAGCGTCAGGATTCCAGTTTACGGAAAGATGGAAATATGATATGATAAAAAGAAAAATCTGGAGAGGAACAGTATGTTAAAGGGAAAAACGATTGTATTAGGCATCACGGGCAGCATTGCAGCATATAAGATGGCAAATCTGGCAAGTATGTTAGTAAAGTTGAATGCGGATGTAGAAGTGATCATGACACAGAATGCCACAAATTTTATTCATCCGATTACATTCGAGACATTGACAAATAAGAAATGTATGGTAGATACTTTTGACCGAAATTTTCAGTTTCAGGTAGAGCATGTCTCACTGGCAAAGAGAGCAGATGTTGTTATGGTAGCCCCTGCGACAGCAAATGTGATTGCAAAAATGGCGTATGGACTGGCGGATGATATGCTTACAACGACTGTTCTGGCGTGTGAATGTAAAAAGATTGTAGCTCCGGCAATGAACACAAGGATGTTTCACAATCCGATTGTACAGGATAACTTAAAGAAAATGCAGTCCTATGGAATGGAAGTGATTGCACCAGAAAAAGGAATGCTTGCGTGTCGTGATATTGGAGATGGAAAGCTGCCAGATCCAGAAGTTTTACTGGCATATATCTTAAAAGAAGCAGCATTTGAGAAAGATCTGAAAGGAAAGAAAGTTCTTGTGACAGCAGGACCAACTGTGGAAGCAATCGATCCTGTGCGCTATATCACAAACCATTCAACAGGAAAAATGGGATATGCCATTGCGAAAAATTGTATGATGCGCGGCGCAGAAGTAACGCTTGTGACAGGACCTACCTCCATTCCAAAACCACATTTCGTGAAAATTATAGAAATCCAAAGCGCAAAAGAAATGTTTGAAGCAGTAAAAGCGTGTGCAGAGGAACAGGATATCATCATAAAATCAGCAGCGGTTGCAGATTACAGACCGAAAAAGAAAAGCGATGAAAAAATTAAAAAAAGTGATTCTTCTATGACACTGGAGCTGGAGAAGACTGATGATATTTTAAAATATTTAGGTGAACATAAAAGAAAAGATCAGTTTTTATGTGGATTTTCAATGGAAACCGAAAATATGATACAAAATTCCAGAGAAAAGTTAAAAAAGAAAAATGTAGATATGATTGTGGCAAATAATTTAAAACAGGCAGGAGCAGGTTTTGGAACGGATACGAATATTATCACTTTGATTACGGAAAAACAGACGAAACAGTTAGAGTTGATGACAAAAGAAGAGGCCGCAAAACAGATCTTAGATGAAATTTTGAGATGTCAGGAAGAACATAAGAAAGGGAAAAACGAATGAAAAAGATGTATGAAGCAATATGGGAAATCTTTAATCAATGTTCGAACAATCAGATGAGAGATATTTTTATTGATGAGATTGAGATCGAAGATACCGATCAATTTGTGCGTGAAAAATTTAAGGGGAAAGATGTGACTTTTGACAGAACAGATATGGAAGATGGAACAATCATCTATGATATTGTGACATCTGGCATCCGACAGCGCTACTCTTTCACAGAAATTTGAGTAGGGATATAAAACGAAAGCGAATAAGGAAAAGTCTGCATGATGGCAGAATAGAAAGAAAGGAAGAAAGATGGATACTTTGTGGAATAGTTTAGAGCAGCAGGGAATCAGCAAAACGTTATTGGAAGAGATTAAAAATTTTCGTGCACGTTTTTCCGTGTCAGAAAAAGTAAAAGACAGAGTGGTTCGTCCTGAAATTCCATTTTATGGAAAAGAAGTATTTGAGATGGCGGCATCTGCCATTTTAGAAGGAGAAAATCTTTTACTGACAGGAGGAAAAGCAACAGGAAAAAATGTGTTGGCAGAAAACCTTGCATATGTATTTGGCCGTCCTTCTTATAATATTTCTTTTCATGTCAATACAGACAGCAGTTCTTTGATCGGAACGGATACATTTGAAGATAATCAAGTAAAAATGAGAAAAGGTCCTGTATATCTTTGCGCACAAAATGGAGGCTTTGGAATTTTTGATGAAATCAATATGGCAAAAAATGATGCGGTTTCTGTCTTACACGCAGCGCTTGATGACAGAAGAATCATTGACGTGCCGGGATATGATAAGATTGGGCTTCATGAAGCGACACGTTTTATTGGAACAATGAATTATGGATATGCAGGGACAAGAGAATTGAACGAGGCATTGGTGTCACGTTTTATGGTAATTGATATGCCGCCTGTGACAAAAGAGACACTTGAGATGGTTTTAAATGATTTATTCCCAGATGCAAAAAAAGAAGGATTAAATCAGTTTTCTGGTCTTTTTATGGACCTTCAGCTAAAAGCATCAAATCATGAAATCTCGACAAAGCCACTTGATTTAAGAGGAATGATTGGAGCGATTCGGACAATCCGCGCCGGTTTATCACCAAGATTAGCAATTCGTATGGGAATTGTAAATAAGAGTTTTGACATTTTTGAGAAGGAAATCGTGGAAGATATCGTGATGACTAGAATCCCTGAAGGGTGGACGAGCGCAGACATTTTTGGACGATAAAGGAAGAAAAATGGAAAAGGTAAATTATGATCCGGAAGAATATCGGATGGAAATTGAAAACAGAATGAAAAATCTGATGTGGACCGTCAGTGGAAATTATAAATTAGATGTCCATCTTGATTTGGAATCATTTCAAAAATCAAAATATATTTCAATGTATGATGCGATTAAGCAAGGGGCATTTGCACAATATTTTGACAGAGAAAAATTGGCATCGTATATTGTGAAAAAAATTTATTTTCAGGCAGATGAGAGATCCTTGATGAATCTTGCCCAACTTTGTGTGGATGCCGCATCGTATGCCAAAATTTCGACAGATCGTCCAGGAGTTCCACAGATCCGAAAAAAAGCGTTGGAAGATATTTTAGAGTATGATTTCGAGAAGATGAATCGGTCTGATGTGGGAAGAATGGAAATCGCATGGATGAGAGGATGTCTCAGAGATGATTGGCATATGGAAAAGAAGCTTTTTGAACCCATTCAGAAAATAAAGAGTCTAAAAGATGCAAAAGATACCATGGAGATTATTCAGTGTATTGATCGTCTGTATAACGACTGCGTTGATCCGACATTTGAAAAAAGATGCGGCACATTAGAAACCGTGATGGATGTCACGATGGAAGAGTTAAAAGAGTTTGACTGGAAAGATTTTCTGGAAGAAGAATTTCAGGAAAGTGTTTTAGAGCAGTATATGCAGCAGGTAGCAAATCAGCTCAGTAATCTCGACTCACAGCAAAATCAAGACGAAAGAGAAGAAAGACAAAAAAATAAAAAAAAGAATATTGTAGTCTTAAAACAGGAAGATATAGAAAAGATGTATCAGTATATAGAACTGAATTACGGAAGATCGTATCTAAATGAACAGGAACAGAAAAGAATAAATTATCAAATGTGCAGAGGCGCGCATGAAGACTGCAGTCTTTACTATACCGATGGCATTTTAAAAAATCCAGTTATGGTCAATGCCCAGTATGTGAATGCCAAAAAACAGAAAGAGAAAAATGAGATCGAATATCATAATCATCACAATATGGCAAAGAGAAATATTGAGATTATGACAGCAAATCTCAGGCGTTCTCTTCTTCAGAGAAATGAAAAGGAATATCTTGCCTCAGATGATGGAACACTTGTGCCGAGATTATTATGGAAAGTGGGAAGAGGAAAGACGCGCCATCTATTTATAAAAGAAAATAAAAGAGAAAATTCTGAGTTTGTTGTGCAGATTTTGATGGATGCGAGCGGTTCACAGAGAGATCGGCAAGGTCAGATTGCGCTTCAGGCTTATATGATCAGCGAAGCACTGAGCAATGTGCAGATTCCGCATAAGGTTGAAAGTTTCTGTACTTTTTGGGATTATACGGTGATACAGAGATTTAGAGAATATGATGCGCCTAGAACGGAAAATAAAAATGTATTTCATTACCGAACCTCCTCAAATAACAGAGATGGGCTGGCGATTCGCGCGGCAGGAGAGTCTTTGCTTCAAAGAGCAGAAGAGAACAAAATTTTGATTATATTAAGTGATGGAAGACCAAACGATATTGTCGTCAATCGTCCTAACAGTAAAAATCCACAAAGTTACTGCGGTGACTATGCGGTTCGCGATACCGCTTTTGAAGTTCGGAATCTGCGAAATAAGGGAGTTTTTGTGTTGGGTGTATTTACAGGGAAGGAAGAAGATTTAAAGGCTGAACAAAAAATTTTCGGAAAAGATTTCGCATATATTTCAGCGATTGAAAATTTTTCAAATATAGTTGGAATTTATCTGAAAAGATTGTTGGAATGGGAAACAGAACAATTTTAGGAGGAAAAAAAATGAAGAAATCGACAATACTTAAAGGAGTAGGGCTATATGGAATGCTGACAGGAGTGGCGGCATACAAATTTTTTTCCTATACGGTAAAAAGACGGGAGGACGATGGCAAACTGAATCCATCCAATTCGTATATTAAATTGATTAAAGAAAAAAGTGAATGGCTGGATCAGCAAAAAACGGAAAAAGTCTCTATCTTGTCTTTTGATGGCTTGAAGCTGAAGGGCATTTTTTTGCCGGCAGAACAAAAGACAGATAAGATCATCTTGGCTGTCCATGGTTTTCGTGTAAATGCGATGAAAGATTTTGCAGGTTTAGTTTATTTTTATCATCAGCAGGGATATCATGTGCTTTTGGTTGATGACCGTGCGCATGGAGCAAGCGAGGGAAAATATATTGGATTTGGCTGTCTTGACAGAGAAGACTGTTATCGATGGGTTCACTATCTGGATCAGAGATTTCAAGGAAAGTGTTCTATTTTTCTACATGGAATCTCTATGGGAGCTGCGACAGTGCTGATGACAAGCTCAATGAATCTGCCTCGATCTGTGAAAGGAATCATTGCAGATTGCCCATATACTTCAATCTGGGAAGAATTTTGTTATCTGACAGAGAGAGAAAAGAAGTCATGGCTTATCATGTATCCGATTATGAAGCTGGCAGGAAAAATCTGTAAAGTGGTAGCAGGATATGAATACGATGAGATTTCATCAGCAGAAGAAGTAAAAGATACAAAAATTCCAATTTTACTGATTCATGGAAAAGAAGATCGCTTCGTACCGCCTTCTATGTCAGAAAAAATTTATAACAACTGTGTCTCTGAGAAAAAACTTTTGATTGTTCCAAATGCAAAACATGCAGAGTCGTATTATGTGGCAAAAGAGAAATATGAAGAAAGTGTTTTGAATTTTATAAAATGATAGCCAGAAAATTTGGTGTCTTTTGAGGAGAAAGAACTCTACAGAAGACGAATAGGATAAAGAACTTGTAAAATATTTGAAAATAACATATACTAATCATATTGTAAAAAAACAGGAGGGTCATTTACTATGGCAGAAAGAGGATGCAGCAGTACAAGCTGTTCTAAGGAAAGCTGTGCTGGATGCGAACACAATAAAGAAAAGAAAAGTTTTTTGGTAGATCAGAATGTTTATTCTGATATTAAACACATCATCGGTGTAGTCAGCGGAAAAGGAGGCGTCGGCAAATCCATGGTGACAGCTTCTCTGGCAAATATGCTGGCATCAAAAGGATATCGCGTCGGTATTTTGGATGCCGATATCACAGGACCTTCTATTCCTAAAATGTATGGCGTACACGGTCCGGCACAGGCAGATGACGAGGGAATTTATCCGATGATTACAGGAAATGACATTAAGATTATGTCCATCAATCTTTTGATGCCGGATGAGGAAGCGCCGGTGATCTGGAGAGGACCTGTAATTTCCAATATGGTAAAACAGTTCTTTACAGATGTTATCTGGGGAGAATTAGATTATTTGCTCGTAGA
Organism: uncultured Robinsoniella sp.; assembly: GCA_965150505.1. Lineage (GTDB taxonomy): Bacteria > Bacillota > Clostridia > Lachnospirales > Lachnospiraceae > JAGZHZ01. The sequence goes on from CBCTVZ010000027.1 coordinate 11,702, forward strand.
TATGCCTCCAGGAACAGGCGATGTTCCTCTGACTGTATTCCAGTCACTTCCTCTGGATGGAATCGTGATCGTATCATCTCCACAGGATTTAGTAAAATTAATTGTAAAAAAAGCATATAACATGGCAAAGACAATGGATGTCAAGGTACTGGGAATCATCGAAAACTACAGTTTTGTAAAATGTCCAGATTGCCAGAAAGAAATCAAAGTCTTTGGTGAAAGCCATATTGATGAGATTGCAGCAGAATTAGATGTGAAGGTGTTAGGAAAAATGCCGATTGATCCAGAATTTGCTGCGATGGCAGATGAAGGAAGATTCTCAGAAGTTCATAATTCCTATGTAGAACCATCCTTTTTTGTCATTAGAGAACTGAAAGAACAGGAAAAATAAATAAGAATAGTAGAAAAAAACAGGGAAAAATATAAAATAAAAAGCCCTGTTTTTTTCTATTTGTATCCAAAAATAAAAATATTAAAAGAATAATAATTAGAAAAAATGAATAATAATAAAAAAATAAAAATAGAAAAATGTAAGATATATACAAAAAAATAAGGAAAAAAGGAAAAAAGTTGAAAAATAAAAAAGAGAAAAAATACATTGACAAATAAAAAAAATCATGACATAATACGCAGAATAACAGTTAAGTAACTTTACAGTATAGAAAAAAGACCGCAAGGTCGTAATCTGTTGACTAAATCAATGAAAGAAAGGTGAAACTGATGGTAGAAAGAAAAATTAAACTTAATGAGTTAGAGGAAGTAAAAGAGTTTGTTTCAGTAGCAAGTCAGTGTGACTTTGATATCGATGTTTTTTACAACAGGGTCATTATTGATGCAAAATCTATGCTGGGAGTTTTAAGCTTAGATTTGACCAAAACTTTAACAGTAAAATATGGCGGAAAAGACATGAAGTTTGAAGATATCTTAAGTAAGTATTCCGCTTCATAAAAACAATCGATATAAAATTAGAAATCTATAAGGTCTGTAAGGCTAGAAAAATAAGAACAGTATTACAATAAGCTTGATAAAAAGTCACGGGATTTTCTTTTTATTGAATAAAAGGGAAAACCCGTGATTTTTTATGCCTCTTTCTCTTGTCAGATTTCAAAGTGGGTGGTAGAATGTTAGGGAAGAAAGCTAACTTTGATAAAATCAAATACGATGGAGGAATCAAATGAGCAGCGTAAGAAGAGTGTATGTTGAGAAAAAACCGGATTTTGCAGTAGCCGCAAAAGAATTGCGTCATGAAATCCGAAACTATTTAGGATTGAAAGGCGTGACAGGAGTCAGAGAATTGATTCGCTATGATGTGGAAAATGTTTCTGACGAAGTGTATGAAAGAGCATGTAAAACAGTTTTCTCAGAACCGCCAGTCGATACTTTATATGAAGAGACATTTGAGACAGCAGAAGGTTCCAGAACATTTTCAGTAGAATTTTTGCCGGGACAGTTTGATCAGAGAGCTGATTCAGCAGTGCAGTGTATTCAGTTTTTAAAAGAAGATGAAAAACCGATTGTCCGTTCAGCAACAACGTATGTGATTGAGGGAACAATCACAGATGAAGAGTTTGAAGTAATTAAAAAACACTGCATCAATCCTGTTGATTCCAGAGAAACCGACATGATAAAGCCGGAAACACTGGTTACAAAATTTGAAGAGCCGGCAGATGTGAAAGTTTTTGCAGGATTTACAGAAATGGAAGAGACACAGTTAAAAGAGTTATATGCTTCTTTAAATCTTGCTATGACATTCAAAGATTTTCAACACATTCAGAATTATTTTAAGAATGAAGAAAAAAGAGATCCGTCTATGACAGAGATCCGTGTGCTCGATACATACTGGTCTGATCACTGCCGTCATACAACATTCTCTACAGAGTTAAAAGAAGTGACTTTCGAGGATGGAGATTATAAAAAACCGATTGTAGAGACGTATGAGCGCTATTTAAAAGACAGAGAAGAGCTGTTTAAAGGAAGAGATGATAAATTTGTCTGCCTGATGGATCTGGCTTTGATGGCAATGCGTAAGCTGAAAAAAGAAGGCAAACTGGATGATCAGGAAGAATCCGATGAAATCAATGCGTGCAGTATTGTCGTTCCTGTAGAGATTGATGGAAAGACAGAAGAATGGCTTGTCAACTTCAAAAATGAGACACATAACCATCCAACTGAGATTGAACCGTTTGGAGGAGCTGCTACATGTCTTGGAGGAGCAATCCGTGATCCGCTTTCAGGACGTACTTACGTATATCAGGCAATGCGTGTGACAGGTGCTGCTGATCCTACAGGTTCTGCAAGCAATACATTAAAAGGAAAACTTCCTCAGAAAAATATTGTGCGCGGCGCAGCACATGGATATAGTTCTTACGGAAACCAGATTGGACTTGCAACTGGATATGTAAAAGAAATTTATCATCCAAATTATGTGGCAAAGAGAATGGAAATTGGCGCTGTTATGGGTGCAGCTCCAAGAAAAGCAGTAATTCGCGAAACATCTGATCCAGGAGATATCATCATTTTACTGGGTGGAAGAACAGGACGCGATGGCTGCGGCGGTGCAACAGGTTCTTCAAAAGTACATACAGAAGCATCCATTGAGACGTGCGGTGCGGAAGTACAGAAGGGAAATGCTCCGACAGAGAGAAAGATTCAGCGTCTGTTCAGAAGAGGAGAAGTCAGCCGTCTGATTAAAAAATGTAATGACTTTGGCGCAGGCGGAGTGTCCGTTGCAATCGGAGAATTGGCAGCAGGTCTTCATATTTATCTGGATAAAGTGCCGAAAAAATATGCCGGTCTGGATGGAACAGAAATCTCTATTTCTGAGTCTCAGGAACGTATGGCTGTTGTTGTTGATCCAAAAGATGCAGAACAGTTCCTTGCATATGCAGCAGAGGAAAACTTAGAGGCAGTTCCTGTAGCAGAAGTGACAGAAGAGCCAAGACTTGTCATGATCTGGAGAGGAAAAGAGATCGTAAATATCTCAAGAGCATTCCTTGATACAAACGGAGCACATCAGGAGACAAATGTTGTTGTTGAGATTCCTTCAAAAGAAGATAAATATTTCGTCAGAGAAGAAATTTCTGATGTAAAAGAAAAATGGTTAGACACATTAAAAGATTTGAATTGCTGTTCACAAAAAGGACTTGTGGAAATGTTTGACAGTTCCATCGGAGCAGGTTCTGTCTATATGCCATACGGCGGAAAATATCAGCTGACTGAGACACAGTCTATGGTAGCAAAACTGCCTGTATTAGAAGGAAAGACAGACACTGTTACAATGATGAGTTACGGATTTGATCCATATTTGTCAAGCTGGAGTCCATATCATGGAGCAGTTTATGCCGTTCTGGAATCTGTAGCAAAAATTGTTGCAGCAGGTGGAGATTACAGCAAGATCCGCTTTACTTTCCAGGAATATTTCCGTCGTATGACAGAAGATCCAAAACGTTGGAGCCAGCCATTCGCTGCATTACTCGGCGCTTATTCTGCTCAGATGGGATTTGGCTTACCTTCTATAGGAGGAAAAGACAGTATGTCCGGTACATTTAATGATATTGATGTACCTCCAACACTCGTATCTTTCGCAGTGGATGTAGCAAGCGAGAAGACAATTATCACACCGGAACTGAAGAAAGCAGGAAACAAACTTGTTCTTTTAAGAGTAGAAAAAGATGAATACGATCTTCCTGTTTATGCTCAGGTGATGGATCAGTATGGCAAATTCTTTGAGGATGTAAAAGCGGGCAAGATTATTTCTGCTTATACTCTGGACAGCAAAGGAATTGCAGCAGCAGTCAGCAAGATGGCATTCGGAAATAAGATGGGTGTCAAGATTGAGCATAATGTAGATCCAAGAGATTTGTTTACAGCTGGATATGGAGATATCATTGCAGAAGTTCCAGATGGAAAAGTGGGAGAACTGAGCATTTCTTATACAGTAATTGGTGAAGTGACAGACCGTGCTGCATTTGAATACAGCAATACGGTTATTACAATGGATGAAGCGCTGAAAGCATGGACAGGAACACTGGAAAAAGTATTCCCTACAAGAGCTACAGAAGATACAGAATGTGTAGAGACACCTATTTATAAGGCAGAATCTATCTATGTATGTAAAAATAAAATTGCAAAACCAAGAGTATTTATTCCTGTATTCCCAGGAACAAACTGTGAATACGACAGCAAGAAAGCATTTGAACGCGCAGGCGCAGAGGTAGACGTAAAAGTATTTAAAAACCTGACAGCAGAGGATATCCGTGATTCTGTTCAGATTTTTGAAAAAGCAATCAATCAGGCTCAGATTATCATGTTCCCAGGTGGATTCTCTGCAGGTGATGAACCAGATGGATCAGCAAAATTCTTTGCAACTGCATTCCAGAATGAAAAGATCAAGGAAGCAGTTATGAAACTGTTAAATGAGAGAGACGGTCTTGCACTTGGTATCTGTAATGGTTTCCAGGCATTGATTAAACTGGGACTTGTTCCATACGGAGAAATCAAGGGACAGGATGTAGATTCTCCTACTTTGACATTCAATACCATCGGTCGTCATATTTCTAAGATGGTTTACACAAAAGTAGTGACAAACAAATCACCTTGGTTACAGCAGGCTGCACTGGGCGGTGTTTATACAAACCCAGCATCCCATGGAGAGGGACGTTTCGTAGCAAATAAAGAGTGGATTGAAAAATTATTTGCAAATGGACAGGTAGCAACACAGTACTGTGATATGGATGGAAATATTTCTATGGACGAAGAGTGGAACATCAATGGTTCTTACGCTTCCATCGAAGGTATTACAAGCCCTGACGGACGTGTATTAGGTAAGATGGCTCATTCTGAGAGACGTGGAGATCATGTGGCAATCAATATCTATGGAGATCAGGATTTGAAGATTTTTGAATCTGGTGTATCTTATTTTAAATAAAATTTTATTTAAAAGAAAGAAGAGAGCTGATGTAAAAGCAGAAAATCTGCTGGAGCATCAGCTCTTTTTTAATAAAAAATAAGATCTAAAATTGTCGAAAAATATCGTATAATATATCAAAAAAAAGATAAAAAAACCAAAAAGGAGAATATTATCAAAAAAATGCCACATTTTGTTGACTTTTAATGAAAAAAGGTTGAACCAGAAAAGCAACAGAGATAAAATAAGACACGAGGGAAAAAACTATGGGAATCCGATGATTATGCTGTCCTATAATTTCTGACCGTTTCTGGTTTATTATTTACAATACAATCTTTTCATTCTAAGAGCAATTCTAAGAGCATAATCAAAAATTGATGAAAAAATAAGAAAATAGATTCCCATAGAATATCCTGAATCATAAAAAAGACAAGATAAAATAGATAAGAAGCAGAAAAAATAAATTGATAAAATTGTAAAAAAATACTTGACAATTAGATCAATTCAGATTATAATGATGAAGCAAGTTGAGAGAAACACTTGTGGACATGGGATCTTAGCTCAGCTGGGAGAGCATCTGCCTTACAAGCAGAGGGTCATAGGTTCGAGCCCTATAGGTCCCATAAATTTAAAATGGCGGAATAGCTCAGTTGGCTAGAGCACACGGTTCATACCCGTGGTGTCGAGAGTTCAAATCTCCCTTCCGCTATTAAAAAAACCTGCTGATGGATCAGCAGGTTTTTATTTTATCTCAGAAAAAATAAAGAATGAATTATCTTCCGCAGTTTTTACCGTATTCGTCACGGAAGCAATCTTGTTCAGACTGAATATCTCCAGCATAATTTCTGGCATTGTTTTTAGATTCAGAGTAAGAGTTTTTGCTGCTGGATTTTGCACAGTTAGATTCTGCATGAGTATGACAATTTTTTGTATTCGTTGCTTTTTTGGATGTGGAAGCTGCATTTTTGCCCATAATAAAGTCCTCCTTAAATATTACTAATTGTTACAAAGTTTATTATTACAAAAAAATATTATTTTATACATATTATTTTTTTGAGGAATTTTGTCAGCTCCTGACGAATATGGGAAAAAAAACCTTAAAATTTAAAAGTTTTTTAATTTTATATTGCATTTTTCTTTAACATATATTATAATGAACACCGTAAAAAGAATTTACCCTTCAATAATTTTTTTTACGAACCCCTTATTAATTATTTATACTCCCCTCGAAAAGCCAGGTAGCTCCCCTACCTGGCTTTTCCTAGTATAAAAAATATTTTTTCAGAGTTTAATCATGCTATATGAAAAAATTGATATGTGTGAAATAAAATTTAATGTATAAAAATGCAGGAACAAACGGTGAAAAAATACATATAATACCACAGGAAGGAGTGTGAAGAAAACATGTCAGACTTTGAGACAATTTCAGCAAAAGACTTGGATTTACTGATCCATAAGAAGAATTGTTTTATCATCGATCTGCGTATGCCGGATGAATATATAGAAGGTCATATAAAAGGTGCAGTAAATATTCCGTACTATCGTCTGGCAAACTGCCGCAGTCTTCCTCTGGATATGGAATTAATTTTGTATTGCGCAAGGGGATCTACAAGCATGATAGCTGCCCGTGAACTTGCGAAAAAAGGATATCATGTCAAAACGGTTGTAGGAGGAATTCACGCATACCGAGGCAGATATCTGGAATCCTATCGTTAAAGAAAAAGTGAATCTTAAAATGATTGACAGGAGTTTACAGTGGCATTAATATTAAGGAAAGAAACAAATGAAACGTACACAGATATTTAGGCTGGAAGGCGAGATGTCTGGAGGAACAGAAGTGGAGGATAAAAAATAGATGAAATTTATGATTGCATCCGATATTCATGGATCAGCATGGTACTGCAAAAAAATGCTGGAGGCATATACAAGAGAGGAGGCACAGCGATTGATTTTGCTGGGGGACATCTTGTATCACGGCCCAAGAAATGATTTGCCAAAGGAATATCATCCGAAGCAGGTAATAGCCATGCTGAATCCAATGAAAGACTGTATCTATGCAGTGAGAGGAAACTGTGAGGCAGAAGTAGATCAGATGGTGCTTGAGTTTCCAGTACTTGCCGACTATGGATTTTTCTTATGCGGCAATCGGACGGTCTATATGTCACATGGACATCATTATAATCCAGATCATCTTCCACCAATGAAAGCGGGCGATGTATTGCTGTATGGGCATACGCATATATGGAAAGCGGAAAAAATGGGACAATTTTATCAGGTAAATCCAGGTTCTATCTCTATACCAAAAGGAGGAAATCCGCCAAGTTATGCTATTTTAGAGGATGAAACATTTACAGTTAAGACGCTGGAAGGAGATCAACTGGCACAGTTAGTGTTGAATGAAAATGCAGAAGAACAGGAGAAGATAAAATGAGAATGATGGAATTAATTGCACCATGTCATTTTGGGCTGGAGAGCGTGCTGAAAAGAGAGATTTTAGATCTAGGATATGAGATCAGCCATGTAGAAGATGGAAAAGTAACTTTTTTTGGCGATGCTGAGGCTATTGCATACGGAAATATATTTCTTCGGACGGCAGAGAGAATCCTGTTGAAAGTAGGAAGCGTTCATGCAGAGACGTTTGATGAATTATTTGAGAAGACAAAACAGCTTCCATGGGAAGATTATATTCCAAAAGATGGAAAATTCTGGGTGGCAAAAGCAAATTCGATCAAGAGCAAACTGTTCAGTCCTTCGGACATTCAGTCAATTATGAAAAAAGCAATCGTGGAAAGGTTGAAAACAAAATATCATGTATCTTGGTTTGAGGAGAGTGGAGCGGAATATCCGATTCGTGTCGCTTTTATGAAAGATGAGGCAGTGATAGGAATTGATACTTCTGGAATTTCTCTGCACAAGAGAGGATACCGTAAGTGGACGGCAAAAGCGCCGATCACAGAAACATTGGCTTCTGCGCTGATCTTGCTGACACCGTGGAAAAAAGATCGCATTTTGGTAGATCCGTTCTGCGGAAGCGGAACGTTTCCGATTGAAGCTGCAATGATGGCAGCAAACATAGCTCCTGGTATCAATCGTTCGTTTTTAGCGGAAGAGTGGACAAACTTGATTCCGAGAAAATGTTGGTATGATGTCGCAGATGAAGCGAGAGAGCAGATTGATACGAAGATAGAGACGGATATCCAAGGATATGATATTGATGAAAATGTCATTCGGGCAGCAAGGGAAAATGCACGTCTGGCAGGAGTGGATCATATGATTCATTTTCAAAGAAGAGCAGTCAGTGAGCTGAATCATCCAAAAAAATATGGATTTATCATCACAAATCCTCCATATGGAGAGCGTATTGAAGAAAAAGAAAATCTGCCGGGATTATACAGACAGATCGGGGAAAGCTTTGCAAGATTGGATTCTTGGTCAGAGTATGTAATTACAAGTTATGAGGAAGCAGAAAAATATATAGGAAAAAAAGCAGATAAAAACCGTAAAATTTATAACGGAATGATTAAGACTTATTTCTATCAATTTTTAGGACCAAAGCCGCCGAAAGGAAAGACATCCTATCAAGACGGCAATAAGTAGGAGAGATCGATGAAACGATTAGAGAAGATTCTGATTGTTCTGATTATCTTTTTCTGCCTTTACGGAGTATTTCAGTATATGGGGATTCAAGTTCCTGAAATTCCAGGATTAAAAAATGTAACCGTTGCAGAGGAAGAAACAGAAATCATATTCACAGAGAAACTTCCGAGAAAATATGACCTGAGAGACGTAGGAAAACAACCATCTGTAAGGAGTCAGGGAGATCTGGGAACGTGCTGGGCGATCGCAGCATCCTCAGCATTAGAATCTTCGCTGCTGCCGAGAGAACATCTGGAATTTGCGCCAGATCATATGTCATTGAAAAACAGTTTTGAGAGAACTCAAAATGACGGTGGAGATTATACGATGGTGATGGCATATCTGACCTCATGGCAGGGACCAGTGTTAGAACAAGATGACCCTTATGGAGATGCTTATTCCCCAGATCATTTGGAGGCTGTTCGGCATGTTCAGGAGGTTCAGGTTTTTAAAGAAAAAGAATACGATAAAATCAAGGAAGCCGTATATCGTTATGGAGCAGTGCAGACTTCGATTTACATGGATTTGAGATCTTCAAACAGTGTGTCTGATTATTACAATGAAGAGACGTATGCGTATTCCTATCCAACGGTAGAACCGGCAAATCATGATATTTTGATTATAGGATGGGACGATGACTATTCTGCAGAGAATTTTAAGCAAGGAGTAACACAGGATGGCGCTTTTATCTGTCAAAACAGCTGGGGAACAAAATTTGCAGAAAATGGTATTTTTTATGTATCATATGAAGATGCTAAAATAGGAGAGAATAGTGTAGTATATACGAAAATTGAACCAACGAACAATTATGACAGGTTATATCAGACAGACCTATGCGGATGGGTAGGACAGTTGGGATATGAAAAAGAAGATTGTTATTTTGCAAATGTTTATACAGCCGATTCCGATCAGAAATTAGAGGCAGTGGGATTTTATGCGTTGGGAGAAAATACAAAGTACAGAGTCTATGTGATCAATCAATATGAAAGCACAATCGACTTAGTGCTGAAAAAAACATATACCGAAGGAAAACTTGAAAATCAAGGATTTTATACCATACCGTTAGATGACGAGGTTTTTGTGGAGGCAGGAGAGAGATTTGCAGTGATTGTTGAGATTTACACTCCTGGGATAGATTTTCCGGTGGCAGTGGAATATAAAAGCACGGAAGAGGAAACGTATATTGATTTATCAGATGGTGAAGGATATATCAGTTCCAATGGGTTTGTGTGGACAAATGCAGAAACAAATTATCAGAGTAATCTTTGCTTAAAAGTTTACGCAGATGAAATAGAATAGGGAGACGAATTTAGAATGGTAAATAGAATTATTTTTGCAACAGGAAATGAAGGTAAAATGAAGGAAATAAGAATGATTTTGGGCGATTTGGATATTCCTGTTGTATCAATGAAAGAAGCTGGAATTTCAGCAGATATTGAGGAAGATGGAACAACATTTGAAGAGAATGCTTTGATCAAAGCAAAGACAATCTGTGAGATGACAGGGGAACTTGTACTTGCCGATGACTCTGGTTTAGAAATTGATGCGCTGAATGGAGAGCCAGGAGTCTACTCTGCGCGCTATATGGGCGAAGAGACTTCTTATCATATCAAAAATGCAAATTTAGTGCAGAGACTCGAAGGCGTGGCTGATGAAAAAAGAACAGCGCGTTTTGTATGCGCGATGGCAGCAGCATTTCCAGATGGAAAGACGATCACAACAAGAGGAACGATTGAGGGAAGAATCGGGTATGAAGAGCGTGGAGAAAATGGATTTGGATATGATCCAATCTTTTATCTGCCAGAATATGGATGCAGTACAGCAGAACTGTCTTTGGAGAAAAAGAATGAATTGAGCCACAGAGGGAAAGCGCTGCGTGCGATACGAGAAAAATTAAAAGATTATCTGAACACACAGAAGTAAAAGAAGAGGAAGGGAAAAAAATGAAAATATTGATCGTGAGCGATACACATAGAAGTGTGAAAAACTTAGAAGAAGTCATAGAAAAGGTGAAGCCGATTGACATGCTGATTCATCTGGGAGATGTGGAAGGAAAGGAAGACCTGATCCGCGCTATGGTATCATGCCCTGTCCATATCGTGGCAGGGAATAATGATTTTTTCTGCGATCTTCCAAAAGAAGAGAGTATTCGGATCGGGAAATATAATGTTTTACTGACGCACGGTCACTATTATTATGTATTTATGGGGACAGCTATGCTGAAACAGGAAGCGATTGCAAGAGGATATGATATTGCAATGTTTGGTCATACGCATCGCCCTGTTCTGGAAATCGAAAATCAGATTACGGTGCTGAACCCAGGAAGTATTTCTTATCCGCGCCAGGAGAATCACCGTCCGAGCTATATTATTATGGAATTAGACAGGGAAGGAAACGCCCATTATACGATCAATTATCTTTGAAAATTGCTGTAAATATCAGATAAATAAAAAAAATAAAAAAATTTCAAAAAAAGTGTTGACATTTGGAAAAGTTTGTACTATACTATGACTTGCGTTGAGGATGAAACGCAAAAGCGTTGAAAACGGGGTGTGGCTCAGCTTGGCTAGAGCGCCTGGTTTGGGACCAGGAGGTC
>CBCTVZ010000028.1:0-22817 GCA_965150505.1 uncultured Robinsoniella sp.
GATTTAAAAAGCAGACAACTGCCATCTCTTTCAAAATGAGATGATGTTGTCTGCTTTTTCTTACGATACTGTCCGTTTAAAGATAATCTGTTTCTTATCGGTATCCATCTGACACAGCGTTCCCATAGGAATCGTTCCCATCGGTTTTTCATGTCCCGATGCAATATGGCTCATAATCGGAATGGGATACTTTGCCATCCGCTCACGCAAAAAATCATCCACACGGTACGAAGCATCATAGCGATCATTGGAACATCCTTTAAAACTTCCAAATAAAATCCCGCTTACTTTATGAAACAATCCGGCATATTCCATTTGAGTAATCATCATATCAAGGCGTGGAATCGTCTCCTCCACTTCTTCTAAAAATAAAATTTTATCTCTCGTATCCACCTGAAAAAAAGTTCCGATTCCGCGTGACAAAACCGTCATATTTCCTCCTGTCACAATGCCTTGCGCCTTTCCGCTTCTTATCACCTCATACTCTTGTTTTTCAGGATTTTGAAACTCCATCTCTTCTCCCATCTCGATTGCCCGATAAAAACTCTCTTTTGTATACGCATCCTCTTTTTTTAAAAAATTTGTATAAATCATAGGTCCATGGAAGGTCACAAGATCACAAAATTGATTCAGCGCGATATGTAAATTTGTGATATCACTGTATCCTACAAATATTTTAGGATTTCTTTTTATGCGCTCAAAATTCAGATTTCGCATCAGATGCGCGCTCCCGTATCCGCCTCGAATGCAGAAAATCCCTTTTACTTGAGAATCCTCAAACAACTCCTGAAGATCTTTTGCCCGACTTTTTCCATCTCCGGCGAGATATCCATGAATCGTCCGTTCCTCCATCAGACATCTGGAAAGTTTCACTCGATATCCTTCTTTTTCTATCCATTTTGCACACATCTCTACTTCTTTTTTTTCTACTGGAAAAGAAGGCGCTGCCAGTGCAATCACATCTTTCTTTTTTAATTTTTCTGGAAATCTCATTTTTTCTATGTTTCCTTTCTTAAAACACTTCTATTGTCTTTCCATTTATTATATGATGATATTACGTTATATTTTACAGAAAGGATCTCCTCTGCTTATGATCGATTTACATGAAAAAATTCAAGAACTTACCCCTGTACTTTTTGAAATTTATCGTGATCTCCACTGTCATCCAGAACTAAGTGAGCAGGAAGTGCGCACTGCAAAACAGATCAGTCTCTGGCTTCACAAATGGGGCATTCCCTATCAAGATCACGTTGCCGGTCACGGTATTGTGGCTCTGATTGAAGGCAAAAATACATCGGCCACACACAAAAAAACCGTCGGCATTCGTGCTGACATGGATGCCCTTCCCATTATGGAATCAGCGTCTCATATCTGTCGCTCTCAAAATTCTGGTGTGATGCACGCCTGCGGTCATGACGCACACGTTGCGATTGCCCTCGGTGTCGCCAAAATTTTAAAAGATATGGAACATCTGCTGTCTGGAAATGTAAAATTCTTTTTTCAACCTGCGGAAGAAACGATTGGCGGCGCAAAACGTATGATATCATGCGGACACATGGAACATCCTCACGTTGACTATATGATTGGTCTTCACGTTATGCCAAATCATGAATCTGGGACAGTGGAATATCGTTACGGAAAGCTAAATGCCTCCTCTGATCATATTGAAATTACCGTTCACGGAAAATCTTGTCATGGAGCTTACCCAGAACAAGGAATCGATGCGATTGTGATTGCTTCCCACTTGATCTGTTCCCTTCAAACCCTTGTCAGCCGCTCTCTCTCCCCACTTCAGTCTGCCGTCTTATCTTTTGGCAAGATTGAGGGAGGAGAACGTCCTAATATTTTATGTGACTGTGTGACGATTCAAGGCACTCTTCGCACAACCGATCCGGATGTCCGCGCTCATTCTCTCTTTTATATCGAAAGACAGGCTTCTCTTATCGCACAATCTTTCGGTGGATCTGCTCATGTCACGATTCAAAAAGGATACGATGCCCTCATAAACCATGACGAAATCGTGACCGTTATTATTCAAAATGCCGCCCAACTACTCGGCCAAAAAAACCTGTATGAAAAAGAGTTCCCAAGTCTTGGCGTAGAAGACTTTTCTTTTTTCCTTGAAAAAACTCCGGGCGCTTTTTTTCATCTTGGCTGTGGAAAGAAAGGTGAAAAGAAAACAGCTCCGCTACACAGTTCTGAATTTGAACTGGATGAATCCTGTATTCCAATCGGCGTAGAACTTCAAGTGATGAACGTATTCTCTCTTCTTGCCAAAGAAACAGATCTTATCTAAAAAACAGATTTTGCTCCAAAAACAAATCTTATCAAAAAAATAAATACTATCTAAAATTGACACTCCACACGGCTAAAGCCGTGGGATAAGTAAAATGATACAAATAAAAAAGGTGCTTCACACCCATCTATTTTGATCTTGTGAAACACCTTTCTTTCACTGCTCTTTTGCAAAGCAGTCAAATTTTTTATCTGTTTTATATCGTCTCTGCTTCAGGTTCTGGCAAGAATTTCTCAATCACACTCCAAATCTCATCGCGTCCCTGCTTTGTCTCTGCAGAAAACGGAATCACAATCGTGCCTTCCTTTGCCTGAAGACCTGTCTTGACCAGTTTAACCTGTTTTTGTATCTGACTCCGCTTGATCTTATCCAGCTTTGTAGCAATGATAATCGGATCAAATCCATGATATACCATCCAGTCGTACATCATTTTATCGTTTGCCCCCGGCTCATGTCTGATATCCACCAGAAGAAATACTGCCTTTAACTGTTTTGATCCATGCAGATACTTTTCAATTAACTTGCCCCATTTTTCTTTCTCTGCCTGAGATACTTTTGCATAACCGTATCCAGGAAGATCCACCAGATATACCTGGTCATTGACATTATAAAAATTGACTGTCTGGGTCTTTCCTGGCTGAGAACTCGTTCTGGCAAGCGCTTTTCGATTCATCAGCGCATTGATCATCGATGATTTTCCCACATTTGATTTCCCTGCAAATGCAATCTCAATTTTATCGGTCACAGGCAGGACACTTGTAATCCCGCACACTGTTTCTAAAGATACCTGTCTGATAATCATATTTTCCTCCAGTGGTACTGCCGTACCGTCTATTTTTGACGTTTTTCTGTCTCTTGTGTTCTGACAAGCGCATGAGAAAGTACATCTTCCATCGTCTCAGCATATACAATCTCCATGCCCTTTTTAATTTCTATAGAAATTTCTTCCACATCCGATTTATTCTTTTTCGGTACAATCACGGTTTTCATTCCTGCATTTTTTGCGGCAAGCATTTTTTCCTTCAGTCCCCCAATCGGAAGAACACGGCCTCGAAGCGTAATTTCCCCTGTCATTGCCGCATCCGCGCGCACCGGTATGCCAGTAATCGCTGACAGCATCGCCGTCGCCATCGTAATACCGGCGGACGGTCCATCTTTTGGCACTGCACCTTCTGGGATATGAATGTGAATGTCGTGCTTCTCAAAAAATTCACTCTCAATATTATATTGCTTTCTCACAGAACGAATATAGCTGATGCCTGTACGCGCTGACTCTTTCATCACATCCCCAAGCTGTCCTGTCAGCACAAATTCACCTTTTCCGTCCATGATATTGACTTCGATCTGAAGCGTCTCACCGCCTACGCTTGTCCAGGCAAGTCCTCTCACAATTCCGATCTCATCGCTGTCATTCAACCGTTTTACACTATATTTTTCTTTTCCAAGATAATGTGCCAGTCTCGATTCTGTCACCTTCACGGATTTCTTCTTATCTTCCAAAATTTCCTTTGCTGCTTTTCGGAAAATCTCATCCAATTTTCGTTCCAGATTTCTGACTCCTGCTTCTTTTGTGTAACCGCTGATTACTTTTCTCAAAGCATTGTCTGTAATCTGAATCTCTGTTTCATCCAGTCCATTTCGCTCGATCTGTTTTTTCACGAGATGCTCTTTAGCAATATGGAATTTTTCATTTTCTGTGTAACTTGTAATCTCTATGATTTCCATACGATCCAGCAAAGGTCTAGGTATCGCTTGCGCATCATTTGCCGTCGCAATAAATAACACTTCCGATAAGTCAATCGGAATTTCTATATAATGATCCTGAAAATGGACATTTTGCTCAGAATCTAACACTTCTAAAAGGGCAGATGACGTATCTCCTTTATAGTCACTGCTTACCTTGTCAATCTCATCAAGCAGCATCAGAGGATTTTTTACGCCTGCTGTTTTCATCCCCGCCGCAATACGCCCCGGCATAGCGCCGACATACGTTCTTCTATGACCTCTGATCTCCGCTTCATCTCTCACGCCCCCCAGACTGATCCGCACATATTTTTTATCTAATGCACGGGCAATCGAGCGAGCAATCGATGTTTTTCCTGTTCCCGGAGGTCCTACAAGACAAATAATTGGGCTTTCACCTTTTGCAGTCAATGTGCGCACCGCCAAAAACTCCAAGATTCTCTCTTTTACTTTCCAAAGACCATAGTGGTCTTCCTCCAATATTTTTCTTGCGGCTTTGATATCACGTCTGTCTTTTGAAGTTTCCTCCCATGGCATATCAAGGAGCGTTTCAATATATCCGCGTATCACAGAGCTTTCCGATGAATAATTCCCTACATTTTTAAATCGTTCAATCTCTTTTTCGATCTTCTGTTTTACTTCCGGAGAAGCTTTTAACTGTCTTACTTTCTCTTTAAACTGATCAATGTCAGAAAGCGTCGTATCTTCTCCTAATTCTTCCCGAATTAGCTTGAGCTGTTCTCTCAGAATATATTCTCTCTGATTTTTGTCAACGCGCTCTTTTACTTTAACTTGTATATCCTTTCGGATGCGCAAAATCTCAATCTCATTTGTCAGAAACATACAAAGCGCATCGTATCTCGCCTGAAAGTTTTCTGCTTCTAAAAGCCTTTGCTTTTCTTCAAAATACATCGGAATATTGATTGAAATTTGTTCCACTAATTTATTCAGCTTTGAAATTTCCAGAATCTGCTGCACAACTTCTCTGTTTATCTTGTCATTTTCTTCGCCATAAACTAAAAAAATATCCTTTAAGCCTCTTAGCATTGCTTCCTGCACATTCGGTGTATACTGTTCCAGATCATCCCCTGGAAGAAAATCTGTCTCTGCCTCCAGATATTCTTCACAATCTCCAAGCCGAACTAGTTCCGCACGATCCAGTCCTTCTGCAAGGATGCGAAAAATATTTCTTGGCATTTTCACAACCTGTCTGATCACAGCGACCGTACCGACTTTGTACAAATCTTTCTGTTCTGGATTTTCTACTTCCGGATCTTTTTGAGAAATCAAAAAGATTTTCTGATCTCTCGCCATTGCCTGCTCAACTGCTTTGATTGATTTTCTTCTGCTGATATCAAAATGAACAATCATGGATGGCAGGACAGTCATACCCCTTAATGCTATCGCCGGTATATTTTCTATCAGTTCACTCATACTTAACCTCTATTCTATCTATGCAGTTTCCTCGATTCCTTTCTCTTTCTTCGTAATCAGCTTTTTGCCTTTCATCGGCAGCTGTGTGCGATGAAGCAAGATCGGTTCTCCCACTCCATTGATCATGTCTTTTGTAATGATGCAGCTTTCTACCGTCTCATCAGAAGGCAGCGTATACATCAGATCATTCATCGCCTTCTCCATAATCGCGCGCAGTCCTCTTGCTCCTGTCTTACGATCCAGTGTCTTCTGAGCGATTGCCTCCACTGCTTCTTCTTCAAATGAAAGTTCTACACCATCCAGTTCAAACAATTTTTTGTACTGTTTGATAATTGAATTTTTTGGCTCTTTCAAAATACGCACTAATGTCTCTTTGTCCAGAGAATCCAGTGATACCACAACAGGAACACGACCGATCAGCTCTGGAATCATACCAAATTTTACGAAATCCTGAGGCAGTACCTGACGCAGTACGTCTCCGACATCCTGTTCTTCTTTCGTTCCGATCTTTGCGTTAAATCCGATTGCTTTCGTATCCATGCGGCTTTCAATCAGTTTTTCAAGACCTTCAAATGCTCCGCCGCAGATAAATAAAATATTTGTCGTGTCAATCTGTAACAGTTCCTGATGAGGATGTTTTCTTCCACCCTGAGGAGGAACGGATGCAACCGTGCCTTCTAAGATTTTCAGCAACGCCTGCTGTACGCCTTCACCGGAAACGTCTCGTGTGATGGAAGTATTTTCTGATTTTCTTGTGATTTTATCAATCTCATCAATGTAAATAATTCCATATTCTGCTTTCGCAATATCGTAATCGGCTGCCTGTATCAGTTTCAGAAGAATATTTTCCACATCTTCACCGACATATCCTGCCTCTGTCAATGCAGTTGCATCTGCGATTGCAAAAGGAACGTTTAAAAGACGGGCTAATGTCTGCGCAAGCAATGTCTTTCCGGAACCTGTCGGTCCTAACATCAAAATATTACTTTTCTGCAGTTCCACATCCAGATCTCTTCCAGCCGTAATTCTCTTATAATGGTTATATACAGCAACTGCAAGTGTCTTCTTTGCCTCATCCTGTCCAATCACATATTCATCCAAAAAAGCCTTAATTTCTTCTGGTTTTAAAAGATTAATGTCATCTTCCATCCCTGAAACTTCTTCATGATCCAGTTCTTCCTCAATAATCTCCCCACAGATTTCGACACATTCATCGCAGATAAATACGCCGTTTGGGCCTGCAATTAATTTTCGCACCTTGTCTTCTGATTTATTGCAAAAAGAACATCTGACTTTCTGTTCTCCTAATTTTCCTGCCATTTCTTTCCACCTCTTACCATTACTAAAAGAAACTCCTATAAGTCACAGTAAGACTCCCACTCACAGAGCGGGAGTCTTATCGTTGTCATGTCAGAAAACCATTTCTTGCTTTCTGACGCATATCTGCTTTATCTTCCTGTAATCACAGCATCAATGATACCATATGCTTTCGCTTCTTCAGCGCTCATATAGTGATCACGTTCTGTATCTACTTCAATTACCTCCAGAGGCTGCCCTGTATTCGCTGCCAGATGCTGGTTCAGTTTTCTTCTCGTATCTAAAATCTTATCTGCTACGATCTTGATATCAGAAGCCTGTCCCTGCGCTCCTCCAGAAGGCTGATGAATCATAATCTCTGCATTTGGAAGAGCAAATCGTTTTCCTTTTGTTCCTCCTGCAAGCAGGAATGCGCCCATACTTGCCGCCATGCCCATGCAGATTGTAGAAACATCGCATTTGATATAGTGCATGGTATCATAAATTGCCCATCCGGCTGATACAGATCCGCCAGGGCTGTTGATGTATAACTGAATATCTTTTCCTGGATCTTCTGATTCCAAAAACAGAAGCTGCGCAACAATTAAGTTGGCGCTGACATCGTTTACTTCCTCACCAAGAAAAATAATTCTGTCTTTTAACAGTCGGGAATAGATATCATAGGATCTCTCCCCTCTGCTTGTCTGTTCAATGACATAAGGTACTAAGCTCATGCAAATACCTCCTTACCTAAGCTCTTTTTCAGCCTCTTTTTCTGTCTATTCTTCTTCTGCTTTTACTGCTTCTACTTCTTTTGCAGCATCTGTAATCATCTTAACTGCTTCCTGAATTGCAATGTCATTTTTGATCTGCTCTTTATCGCGATCGCTCATCATTTCTTTCAGTTTTGTAGCTTCCATTCTGTACATTTTTGCCATTTTAGCAAGTTCTTCGTCCAGTCTCTCTTCGCTTACTTCGATGTTTTCAACTTTTGCGATTTCTTCAAGAACAAGGCTGTTCTGAATACGTTTTAAAGCTTCTGGTTTCATCTGCTCAACCATTTTTTCAACATTTGTGCCTGTAAACTGGAAGTACTGATCCATGGACAGACCCTGAGACTGAATTCTTCTTGCGAAGTCATCCATCATACGTCTTACCTGTTCCATTACCATAGCGTCTGGAATTTCCATAGAAGCGTTTTCTACTGCTTTTGTCACAACAACAGCCTGTTTTTCAGCGTTTGCTGCTTTTTCTTTCTGCTCTGTCAGTTTCTTTTTCAGATCTTCTTTGTACTCAGCGATTGTCTCAAACTCAGAAACTTCTTTTGCAAACTCATCATCTGCTTCTGGCAGTTCTTTTACTTTGATTGCGTTTACTTTGCATTTAAATACAGCAGCTTTTCCTGCCAGATCTTTTGCGTGGTATTCTTCTGGGAATGTCACATTGACATCTTTTTCTTCTCCGATAGCTGCGCCGATCAGCTGATCTTCAAATCCAGGAATGAAGCTTCCAGAACCGATTGTCAGATCGTAGTTTTCTGCTTTTCCGCCTTCAAATGGAACGCCGTCTACAGATCCGTCAAAGTCTAATTTTACGATATCTCCGTTTTCTACTGCACGGTCTTCGATGTCTACCATTCTGGAGTTCTTTTCTCTTTCTCTCTCAACAGCAGCATTTACTTCGTCTTCTGTCACTTCGATTACTTTCTTTTCTACTTCAAGTCCTTTGTATTCTCCAAGTGTAACAACTGGTTTTAATGCAACTTCTGCTGTGAATACAAATGGTTTTCCTTTTTCGATTGGCTCTACAGAGATTTCTGGCTGAGCTACGATATCCAGTCCAGATTCCTCTGCTGCTTTTGCATATGCTTCTGGAATCAGCGCATTTGCTGCGTCTTCATAGAAAACACCTGTACCATACATTTTTTCGATCATAGCGCGAGGTGCTTTTCCTTTTCTAAATCCTGGAAGAGTGATTCTGCCTTTATTTTTTAAATATGCTGCCTGCACTGCTTTTTCAAAATCTTCAGCAGACACTTCAATCGTAAGTTTTGCCATATTTTTTTCTAATTTTTCTACCTGTAAACTCATTTTGTAAATTTCCTCCTTCATTGTATATGAAAAGTTCCGCAGCAATATGCCGCAATGAATGAACCTTATCCATACTCTCAGTCATTTTACAAGTATAACACACCCCTTAAAAAAACACCAGAACTTTTTTCTATATTCATTCCCAAATCACGGATTTTCCTATTTTTTCTGCACACTCTTCCCCTTGAAAACGTGCAATGATTGCGAGTGCAAACGGAATTGCCGTTCCCATACCGCGGCTTGTCGTGATATTTCCGTCCACTTCAACTGGATTTTCTGTCACAACAGCTCCTTCCAGACGATCTTCAAATCCAGGATAACATACGGCTCTCTTTCCTTTGAGCGCTCCCATATCTCCTAAAATACTAGGCGCGGCACAGATTGCTGAGATTGGACAATTCTCTTCCATCTTCTTTGTCAAAACCTGATGCAGTCCAAGATGTTCTCCCAGATGAAGAGTTCCCGGCATTCCTCCTGGCAAAACAAGCATCTTTGCATCGTCAAAATCTACATTTTCAAACAGTTCATCTGCCTGAACAACAATACGATGAGAGCCTGTGATCTCCTTTCTTCCCATGATGGATACCGTAACCGCCTCAAGACCTGCGCGGCGCAAGAGGTCTACGACCGTCAATCCTTCAATTTCTTCAAAACCATCTGCCAAAAAAATATATATTTTTCCCATTTACCTCTCCTCCTCATTCAATTTTCACCTATTGTATCAGACTTCTCCATTGTTTTCTACCTTTTTTCCGATTGTTTAGAAGAATTTTATTTTTTGTTTTTCTTTTCACAGATCATGAAAAGTGGTATACTGAAAAAAACAGATAGAACCGTATAAATGGGTACGATAAAAAATCCCATATTTTCTGGAAATGATCTGATTATATTTGAATATAGGAGATACTTTTATGGAAATTGAACGTAAATATTTAATTGGCTGTCTTCCTGAAAATCTAAATTCTTATCCGTCGCACAAAATCGAGCAGGGATATCTCTGCACCCAGCCTGTTGTACGCATCCGCCGTCAGGATGACTCTTATATCTTAACGTATAAATCAAAAGGACTGATGGTGCGCGAAGAATACAACCTTCCTCTCACTCAGGAAGCATATCTTCATTTAAAAGACAAAGTAGATGGAACACTGATCTCCAAAACGAGATACGAGATTCCTCTGACTGATATTTTGACGATTGAACTGGATGTGTTTGATGCCCCGTTTGAAGGGCTTGTGCTGGCTGAAGTTGAATTTCCAGATGAAAACATGGCAAATGACTTTATTCCTCCTAAATGGTTTGGCGAAGATGTCACTTTCTCTCCAGCGTATCACAACAGCACCTTAAGTCAAATCAAAAAATAATTATTTTTCTTCAGAAATTTTTTCCCATATTTCTTTTTTTACTTCTTCAGAGCGCTGTTTTTTCCACTCTGAAAAGTCTCTTTTATTTCGACTCGATTTTTTTTCTATTTTGTTGGCATATCTTTCTGCGATGCCAAGACTTATTTGGGCTGCTGTGCGAAGCAGCCTATTTTTATGTTTCAAATTTCGCATTCCAAATTCCAATAATTGAATACTACGCATTTTTCCCTCTTCTTTTCTCTGATCCTGCTACTGCATTTCATCTGTTTTTTTATTTTTATCTTTGTGTTTTTTACGTTTTTTATACGCCGAAAACTCCCTGTTTCATGGGGATATTTGTCGTATTTTGTTTATTGTGTTTACGAACCCTTTTTGATATAATTACTGCAGTTAAGAATGGAGATGTTACCGTATTGAAATCTATTATTGCGAAGCGACTGCGGACATTAAGAAAATCTCACCATCTCACACAAGAAGAGATGAGCCACATTCTTCATGTCTGCCGGCAGACATACGTCAATTACGAAACAGGAGTTCGTACACCTCCTCTGGATTCTCTTATCTTTCTGGCTCACTATTTTCACGTCACATTAGATTTTCTTCTTTGTTCTGATAGTTCTATTTATTCTGCTCAGACGACTCCCCGTTTCTCTATAAAAAAAGAATTCGTCAAACTTTCCCATTATGAACGCAAAATTTTAAAAATTACACAAGAATTATCCTTTGATGAACAGAAAAAAGTCATGGCTTTTCTCTGTTTTATGAGAGATCACAAAGATATTTAATTTTTTTCTTTTACTATATCATCTTTGCGTCTTTTATGCAAATTAATAGTTTGCATTTACAAATATTTTATTTGTAAATATCGATCAGTATCCTCTATTTTCTTTTCCCTGAACCATAGCGCACAATACCTTTAAAAAATGGCAGTATGTTTTACCATTTTGCTAAAACATACTGCCATCTTTATCCATATCACATATTTTTTATCACATTTTTTATTATAGATCTTTTTCTCACGATTTTTTTATCACAGATCTTTTTTTCTTGAATCTTTTTTACTCATCTTTCTTTTCAAGAGAGAATGGTTCGGTGTGATCATTTAAGATTGCCATAAATTCCTCTCCTGTGATGGTCTCATGGTCATATAAATATTTTGCCAGTTCATGCAGTTTTCCAATGTTATCTTCCAAAATCTTGATAGCCTTTTCATGCTGTGTTCTGACAAGTTCTACCACTTTTTTATCAATCAGCGTCTGTGTCTCAAACGAACAAGCTAAACTGCTGTCGCCTCCTAAATATTGGTTGCTGATATTTTCCATTGCGACCATATCAAATTCATCACTCATTCCAAATCGCGTGATCATTCCTCTCGCCAGCTTCGTTGCCTGTTCGATATCATTTGACGCGCCTGTCGTTATAGAATGAAATACTACTTCCTCCGCTGCTCTTCCGCCTGTCAGCGTTGCAATTTTATTCTCCAACTCTTCTTTTGTCATGAGGAAATGTTCTTTTTCTTCCACCTGCATCGTATATCCTAAAGCGCCTGACGTTCTTGGGATAATTGTAATCTTATGAACAGGTGCAGATTCCGTCTGTTTTGCTGCCACAAGAGCATGACCAACCTCATGATAAGAAACGATCAATTTTTCTTTATTTGAAAGAACACGGCTCTTTTTCTGATATCCTGCAATGACGACTTCAATGCTCTCCTCCAGATCCATCTGCGTTGCAAATCTTCTGCCATCTCTGACTGCACGCAAGGCTGCTTCATTCACAATATTAGCCAGCTCTGCTCCGGATGCGCCGGATGCAGCTTTGGCAATCTCATGGAAATTGACATTGTCTGCAATCTTTATTTTCTTTGCATGAACTTTTAAGATGGCCTCTCTTCCCTGTAAATCAGGAAGCTCTACCGGAATACGTCTGTCAAATCTGCCCGGTCTTAAAAGCGCCGGATCAAGAGAATCTGGTCGGTTCGTTGCCGCTAAGATCACAACACCTTTTGATCCGTCAAAGCCATCCATCTCTGTCAGAAGCTGATTCAGAGTCTGTTCTCTTTCGTCGTTTCCTCCAATTTGACCGTCACGTTTCTTTCCAATCGTATCAATCTCATCGATAAATACAATACAAGGCGCTTTTTCGTTTGCCTGTTTAAACAAGTCACGCACTTTTGCAGCTCCCATTCCGACAAACATCTCTACAAATTCTGATCCTGATATGGAGAAGAATGGAACATTTGCCTCACCTGCAACGGCCTTGGCAAGCAAAGTCTTTCCTGTTCCAGGAGGTCCTACTAACAATGCTCCCTTTGGCAAAGATGCGCCTATATCTCGATATAATTCCGGTTTATGAAGATAATCTACAATCTCTTTTAACAGATCTTTTGCTTCGTCTTCCCCTGCAACGTCAGAAAACTTAATTCCCGTAGAAGAATTGACATAAATTTTGGCATTGCTTTTTCCAAAGGACATCGCTCCTGGACCGCCCATGCCTTTCATCATCTTTCTGCTCAGCCACTGTCCTAACACCACAAACAGCACAATCGGTAAAATCCAACTGAATAAAAAGCTCAAAATCGGAGATTCTTTTTTCGGGATCTCTCCTGAAAATTCTGCGCCAGATTTATCCAGTCTTTCCACCAAATTTTCATCCTCAATCCGCGCTGTTTTACAGACAAGATTCTCTCCGTCTTTTTCCATCGTATAATAGATGACATCGCTTTCTAATTGTACTTCTTTAATTTCTTTTTTCTCTATACTGTCCAAAAATTCTCGATAACTTGTCTTTTGAATGCTTCGCTCCATCACAGATGGCACAACCAGCCAGTTCAGCAGCATCAGCACGACCAGTACGATTAAATAGTAAAAAATCAAAGGTTTTTTCGTCGGTTTTTTTTCATTACTATTCATCCTAATCCCTCCATTTCCTTTTCTTTCTTCCACTTTACTCTCTCATTTCTCAAAAATCAATATTCCATTTGTTTCCCTTTTCTAAAATTTCTGTGAATTTTTTGTTTTTCTGCTAAAAAATCCAGAAATTTTTTTATTTTCTTCTCCTATTTATCAAAAAGGAGCATACAAGCTCTGATTCTGTTTGAATCAGTTATGTTGTATACTCCTTTTTCTTATTTCATTTTATTTTTTCTTATATTCAGAATTGTTTCTAAAATGATTTTCTTTGCCTCAGATGCTTTCTCTTTCTCAAGAGCTTCTACGCCTTCCAGAGGATATGGGATCTGAAGTGATTCATATTTTGCCTTTCCCATCGTGTGATAAGGAAGGATCTCCAGTCCCTTCAGATTTCTAAGAGGCGCAATCATTCTTCCAAGCTGTTCCAGTTCTTCTCTTTTATCTGTAAATCCCGGAACAACTACATGGCGGATAACCATTGGGATTTTCGCCTGTTCCAACGCTTTTGCAAATTCCAAAACGGGCGCTTGTTCCTGACCGGTCAATTCTTTATGACCTTTTGGATCACTGTGTTTTAAATCCAACAGGACAAGATCCGTCACATGAAATAATCGCTCAAACTCTTCCTGACGTTCCTTCCGATATACAATACCGGACGTATCCAGACAAGTATGAATTCCGCGTTCTTTTGCTTTTTCAAACAGCTCCGTCAAAAAGGAAAGCTGCAGCAAAGGCTCTCCCCCTGTTGCCGTGATTCCGCCGTTTTTATAAAACGTTTTATTGTGCTCATACAGTTCTAAAAGCTCATCTGCTGTCATACGACTGCCGCCTTTTGCGCTCCATGTATCCGGATTATGGCAGTATTGACACCGCATCGGGCATCCCTGAAAGAAAATCACAAAACGGACTCCCGGACCGTCCACTGTTCCAAAGCTTTCCGTGGAATGAATGTTTCCTGTCTTAGATTCCCTCATGGAAAGTTCTGGAAATTACTTCATCCTGCTGCTCTTTTGTCAATTTATTAAAGTTTACTGCATATCCTGAAACACGGACAGTAAGCTGAGGATATTTTTCCGGATGTGCCTGAGCATCTAACAGAGTCTCTTTTGTGAATACGTTCACATTCAGATGGTGTCCGCCTTTTTCCACATATCCGTCTAAAAGGTTTACCAGGTTATCGATTTGCGCTTCACTAATATTCATAAATAAATCCTCCTGTCTGATTTTTATTCTTCATCTAAACTTGCATTTGGTTCGCAGCACGCGCAGTCTGGCGGCAGCTCAAATGCGATATCATCAAATAAAACTGCATCGTCTTTTCCAAGTGCGCCTGGAATGATTGAAAATGTATTAGAGATTCCATCCTGCGCATCTTTAAATGGAAGTTTGGAAACAGAGCTTAAGCTTGCGACTGCTCCATGGCTGTCTCTGTGGTGCATTGGGTTTGCTCCTGGTGCAAATGGCTGTCCTGCTTTTCTTCCATCTGGTGTAGAACCTGTATTCTTTCCATATACAACGTTAGAAGTAATGGTTAAGATTGATGTTGTAGGGATTCCACCGCGGTATGTGTGATTTCCTTTGACATACTGCATAAATTCATGTACCACATCATATGCAA
The DNA here is from genome assembly GCA_965150505.1 of uncultured Robinsoniella sp. Taxonomy (GTDB): domain Bacteria; phylum Bacillota; class Clostridia; order Lachnospirales; family Lachnospiraceae; genus JAGZHZ01. The sequence continues at coordinate 14,751 of CBCTVZ010000028.1, forward strand.
TCTGGTCTGCACGGTCATCATCATTTCCATATTTCGGGAAGTCTCCTTCTACCTGATAATCTACAACGATTCCATTTTCATCGCGAACTGTTTTTACTTTTGCATATTTGATTGCAGAAAGAGAATCAGCAACAACGGAAAGACCTGCGATACCTGTTGCAAACCAACGAGTCACTTTCTTATCATGAAGTGCCATCTGGATTCTCTCATAGCAATATTTATCGTGCATATAATGAATGATATTCAATGTATTGACATACACACATGCCAGCCATTTCATCATTGCACGGAATTTATCCATAACTTCATCGTAATCGAGATACTCGGAAGTAATCGGTCTAAATTCTGGTCCTACCTGTTTTTTCGATACTTCATCGACACCGCCGTTGATCGCATACAGGAGACATTTTGCCAGGTTTGCACGAGCTCCGAAGAACTGCATCTCTTTTCCGACTCTCATAGAAGATACACAACATGCAATCGCATAGTCATCTCCATGTGTCACTCTCATCAAATCATCGTTTTCATACTGAATAGAGGAAGACTCGATGGAAGTTTTTGCACAGAAACGTTTAAAGTTTTCTGGCAGTCTTGTTGACCATAATACAGTCAGGTTTGGTTCTGGAGCTGTTCCTAAATTCTTTAATGTATGCAGATAACGGTAAGACATCTTTGTTACCATATGACGGCCATCGATTCCCATTCCTGCGATGGACTCTGTAACCCATGTCGGATCACCGGAGAACAGAGCATTGTATTCTGGTGTTCTGGCAAATTTTACAAGACGCAGTTTCATGATAAAATGATCTACAAACTCCTGAATCTGCTCCTCTGTGAATGTTCCATTTTTCAGATCTCGCTCTGCATAGATATCAATAAATGTAGAAGTACGTCCCAGAGACATTGCAGCGCCATTCTGTTCTTTGATCGCTGCAAGATATCCAAAATACAGCCACTGGATTGCTTCCTGCACATTTGCAGCTGGTCTTGAGATATCAAATCCGTAAATTTTTCCAAGTTCTTTCAACTCTTTTAATGCCTTGATCTGCTCGGACAGCTCTTCTCTCTCTCTTGTCACATCAGAGTACATAATTGTTCTTGTAGAATCTTTCTGATTCTGTTTGTCTTCAATCAGACGATCTACTCCGTACAGCGCTACTCTTCTGTAGTCTCCGATGATACGTCCACGTCCGTAAGCATCCGGCAGTCCTGTGATAATATGGCTGGAACGGCACGCACGCATTTCTGGTGTATAAGCGTCAAACACACCATCGTTATGTGTTTTTCTGTGTTTTGTAAAGAACTCTACAACCTGAGGATCTACATGGTATCCATTGTCCTCACACGCTTTGATTGCCATTCTGATTCCGCCGTATGGCTGAAGAGAACGTTTGAAAGGCTTATCTGTCTGAAAACCTACGATTGTTTCTTTTTCTTTATCTAAATAACCAGGTCCATGAGAAGTGATTGTGGAAATAATTTTTGTATCCATATCAAGCACTCCGCCTTTTGCCTGTTCTTCTTTTGTCAGTTCCATGACCTGAGCCCAGAGGTCTTTTGTCTTCTGTGTCGCTCCAGTTAAAAATTGCTCATCTCCGTCATATGGTGTATAGTTTTTCTGAATAAAATCTCTGACGTTAATTTCTTTTTCCCAGATTCCTTCTTTAAATGAATTCCATTCTGTTCTCATTCATTTCCTCCTGTTTTTTCTCCATCTATTATAGTGTTGCATTTTTTTAACATAAAACAAAATCTTGATTAAAAAACCATGTTGTTTGCTTTTATACACATTATATGGTATCGTCTTTTTTTCGTCAATATCTCATCGTGTTCCTTTTTGCGTACAACAATATATTTGCTGTATTTTTTTACATACATCCTTTTATTCTTCTTTTTTATAGTTCCATTCTTCCTCTGCTGCCTCCCATTGCCTCTCTATTTTGATTCCAGTAAATGGCTGAATAAAACATACTTTATTTGCATGAAGGCAGAGACGATCTGCTTTTTTCTCTGCACTGCCCCCATATAATTTGTCTCCTAGCACAGGATGTCCGATGGATGCCATATGAACACGGATCTGATGGGTTCTTCCTGTCAGTAGCATACATTTTACAAAACTAATCCCCTCTTTTTCTTCGATCACTTCATATTTTGTGATTGCTTTTTTTCCATCTTCCCTCACTGTCATTTTCATAAGACTGCCTTCCAAATGTCCAATCGGGACTTTGATCTCTCCTTTTTTCTGACTCAGGTATCCTTCTATAATTGCTGTGTATTCTTTCCAAAAAATCCCTTTTTCTCTCTGAATCGCTAATTTTGCCGCTGTAATTCTATTTTTGGCAAACACAACGATACCAGATGTGTCGCGATCTAGTCTTCCAACTTCTCTGATCACTCCACTGTCCCCTTTTTTCAAAAGATATCCCGCCACCTGATTTGCAAGCGAGTCGCTGTAATGTCCACGTCCCGGATGGCAAACCATTCCCGATTGTTTCTTTACAAGCAGTACATCCTCATCTTCATACAGCACACAAATCTTATCTTCCGCTCCTTCACACACTTTTCCACTCTCTGTCTTTCCAACGGCAATGCTTAAACGATCTCCACATTGAACAAGATCGGTGACTCTTTTTCTTTTTCCATTCACCAAAATACCATTTTCTATAAATTTGATACGGCTGATTTGTTTTTTCGTCAGCCCAAACTCTTTCTTTAAAATTTCCTTTATCTGCCATCCGTCCATTTCTATGCAGATCTCTTTCTCCCATCTCTTTTCCATCTTTTATCCTCAATCTTATATGATTCTATTTTGATATGTACCGTTTTTCTTTTTTTATATTATATCATTCTGTTTTTATTCTGTATCGTTTTTATTTTATATCGTTTATTTTTATTCTATATCGTTTTTATTTTTTATCTTATACATTTGTTTTCGTTCTATATCGTTTTTTTATAAATTTTACTGCTCTGTCGCATTGTTTTTAAAAAGCTTTCACAATTTCATTGAAATCTTATCTCATTTATAGTACAATAGCCATGCGTATACTTATAAAAAACCGAAGACTGGATTCATCTTTCAGATGGTATAATGTAATGTGGTAGCAAGAACGGTCCCCCCGTTCTATCTATAAAACGAAATATCAAACAAAAGAATACAGAAATGAGGGAAAAATATGGGTCAGACTCACAAAGACAAAATCGTAGTAATTGGAGCCGGAAATGTAGGCGAAGCTATTGCTTATACACTGATGGTTCGTGTACAGGCAAACGATATCGTACTTATTGATGTAAATGAAGACAGAGCAAAAGGAGCAGCTCTTGATATCGGTCAGGGAACTAGCTTTTTTAAACAGGTATGGGTTAGACAGGGTGGTTATGAAGAATGTGCCGATGCACAGCTGATCATTATCACAGCTGGTGTAGCAAGAAAACCAGGCCAGACACGTCTTGATCTTGCTAAAATTAATGTTGGCATCGTTAAAAATATCACAGAAAATATTATGAAATATGCAGAGAATCCGTTAATTCTCGTTGTTTCCAACCCAGCTGATATTATGACAGCTGCAGTTGTAGAATTTTCTGGTCTTCCAAGACACAGAGTAATCGGAAGCGGTACTTCTCTTGATACAGCACGTCTTCGCTATTTCCTGAGCAAAAAACTGCAGGTAAACATTGAAGATGTCAATGCCTATGTACTGGGTGAGCATGGAGACAGCCAGGTGCCAATCTTTAGTTCTGCAAACGTAGGTGGATTCCCACTTGATGAATATGCACGTCAGATCGGTGTTGAACTGGACAAAGAAGAACTGACCAGAAAAACAATTCAGGGCGGTGCAGATATTATTCGTATGAAAGGCGCTACTTTCTATGGTATCGCTATGGCAGTATCAAATATCGTAGAGACAATCATGAAAGACGATGACGCAATTCTTCCAGTCGCTCATGTTCTGGGAGAATGTTTCGGGGAATGGGCAGGCGTTCCAATTTCTCTTCCTTGCCGTATCGGTTGGAAAGGAATCATGCAGACACTGCGTATCCCTATGAATGACGCTGAAAAAGAAGCAATGGACGCTTCTGTTCAGATATTAAAAGATTTCTTAGCACAAGTAAGAGAATCATAAGAATCAATCACAGGAGGAAAATACAATGGATAAAAAAGAATTTGCTTTACAGCAGCATGAAAAATGGGCCGGAAAACTGGAAATCGTTAGCCGCGCTGAACTGGAAACTCCGGAAGATCTGGCAGTTGCCTATACACCTGGAGTAGCAGAACCATGCTTAAAAATTGCAGAGGATGTGGATCTCTCCTATAAATATACACGCCGTGGAAATATGGTTGCTGTTGTTACAGATGGTACAGCTGTTCTTGGTCTTGGAGATATCGGACCAGAAGCTGGTATGCCTGTTATGGAAGGAAAATGCGTTCTGTTTAAACAGTTCGGCGATGTAGATGCCTTCCCTCTGTGCGTACGCACAAAAGATGTAGATGAAATCGTAAACACAGTTGCTCTTTTAGCTGGAAGCTTCGGCGGAGTAAACTTAGAGGATATCTCTGCTCCAAGATGTTTTGAAATCGAGCGTAAATTAAAAGAACGCTGCGATATTCCGATTTTCCATGATGACCAGCATGGAACAGCCGTTGTTACTGCTGCTGCTTTAATCAACGCATTAAAACTGACAGGAAGAGACATTTCTGAAGTAAAAGTTGTTACATCCGGCGCAGGCGCTGCTGGTATCGCAATTATCAAACTTCTTGTAAGACTTGGATTAAAAGAAGTAATCATGTGCGACAGAACAGGCGCGATCTATGAAGGACGTGAAGGCTTAAACGCTGAGAAACAGGAAATGGCTAAAATCTCCAACTTACAGAAGAAAAAAGGAACACTGGCTGAAATGCTCGTAGGCGCTGATGTATTTATCGGTGTTTCCGCTCCTGGAACTGTAACAGAAGAAATGGTTAAGACAATGGCTCCTAACCCAATCCTCTTCCCAATGGCAAATCCAGTTCCTGAAATCATGCCTGATCTTGCTAAAAAAGCTGGCGCAGCTGTTATCGGAACAGGAAGAAGTGACTTCCCGAACCAGATCAACAACGTTCTTGCTTTCCCTGGTATCTTCCGTGGTACACTGGATGTTCGTGCAAAAGATATCAACGATGAGATGAAAGTTGCTGCTGCTTATGCAATCGCAGGATTGATCGATGAAAAAGATCTGACACCAGATTATATCATTCCAAATCCATTTGACAAACGTGTTAAAGATGCTGTTGCTTCTGCTGTTGCAGACGCTGCAAGAAAAACTGGTGTTGCAAGAATCTAATCTTTTTTGCAAAATCTAATTTTTCAAATAATAACATAAGATAAAATAAAAGGAGGTTCTCCGCAAAACATAAAATGTTCTGCGGGGAATCTCCTCTTTTCTATCTCGTTTTCTATCGCACTTCTCTTTCAATATATTTTCGTTCCATTGTAAATCCTCTGCCCTTTACTTCATTAATCTGGGCAACGCTGAAAAATGCTGCTGGATCTGTCTTTTTTACAATCTCATTTACTTCATGAAGTCTTCTTCCTGTAATCACACATAAAATTGCTTTCTGTTCTTTCTCTTCATATCCTGTCTGAATATAAAGCATCGTAGCTCCGACATCCGCCTGATCCAGCAATTCTTTCTGTATTTCACGATACTTCTCTGAGATGATAATGAGCTGTAGCTTCTTTTCTCCCATGACAAGTACATAGTTCAGCACAAAGGAATAAATTAAAACCATCAAAATTCCATATAAAATTTGTTCCTGATCTGAGAACAATGCCTGTAACAGTAAGATTAAAAAATCACCCACATACAAGGAGACTGCCACTGGAATCCCAAATTTTTTATTTAAAATCAAAGGCGGAATATCCATTCCTCCTGTCGATGCGCCTTGACGAATCACAATTCCAATTCCCAGTCCCATTAAAATTCCTGCATAAATGGCAGAAAGCAATCTATCCTGCGTCATCGTCTGCAATGCCGGTATTCTGTTCAAAATAGAAAGAAACATCGGGAACATCGCGGTACTTGCGATTACCGTCAATGCAAATTTTTTACCCATCACCAATGCGCCCATTAAAAATAAGACAACATCCAAAATCCACACTGCAACGTTTAAATTTAGATCAAAATAATGACTCAGCACAATGCCAAGTCCCGTCACTCCGCCTGTAATCAGTCCCTGCGGCAGAACAAACGCCGCGATTCCAAAGGCAAGTATAAAGTTTCCAATCAAGATTCCAAGTATCTTTTTTCCTGCTTTCATTTTCTCCTCCGAAGTATCCCTTTTTAATAAAAATCATCTGATATGTTATAATTTTTTCATAGAAAAAGCAAATGGGTACACTGCCGTGTTTTCGCATTACTGCAATAAAACAACAGCGTGTACCCATTTTCTGTCTCTTATTTATTCACAATATCTTTTTACAAGCTCTGCTTCCTCTTCCAAAAGAGGGATATCATCCAGCAGATTTTGAAATGCACAATAAAAACTGTCTTTCTGTCTTCCTTCATAGTAATGATCTATGGATGCACGCACAAGCTTCATCAGCTTTTTATTGCCTAAGAGAGCATGGTTGACTTCGCATCCACACAGCTGTGCTTCCAACATTAAATAATACTCGGTATGCGCACATTCGCCACTCATGATAAACTCTGCCGTCGATTTCATCAAATCTTTCAGCATATTTTGATTCTTTTTCTCTGTTCCAACGCCAAATCTTCGGATCAATGCCTGAATCGAGCGAGGAGAAAACTCCGTAATTTTGCGGTCTTTAATAAATTCCAGCACTTTTTGATCCGATTCTTCATAGAGCAGCGCATTTTCATACAAAGCATACTGTATTGCTTCCGGTATCATACGCTGTTCTAAATATTCTTTATAATCCTCTATAAATTCACCGCCAAGCACTGCTAAAAGATCGATTGCTTTTCTCAGAACATAGACATTCTGATGAACGTAACTAGCCTGTTCCTGAAAATGGCGAACCGCAAGCCGTCTCATTTTTCTTTTCTGCGTATCGCTCCATCCATGGCACAATTTTAAGGCAATCTCATACAGATATCCCAGCAAAATATCGCTCTGATAACACGTATTGACCATCTCCACAATCGGTTCAAAGAAATCCTCCGGATTCTGTGCTTTTCCAATTTCCGCAATGCGATCATTGATCTTTTGATTGATCTCATCTTTCTTTTTCATCGTCTTGTTTCTTTCCATCAAGACTTTAATATCATTTAGCTCGCTCTTTGCATTTAAAATCAGACTCTCATTTGAATAAATCCGACTTTTTACTTTTTCTTCACTGACTTCCTTTGATGTGTTCGTGTCAATCTCGATCACTGCACGCTCTCTCGGACGATCTGTGATCCATGCCTCCATCGTCATCATTCTCATGCTGTCAATCATAATACGCAAACTGATCGGCGTTCCGGCCGGATACACTTTCTTAAATCGAATCAAGCGCCTTGCGATTCTTCTGTTTGGAAGATCTTTTGTCATTCCTCTTCCAAGGAAGATATCAAGCGCCAATGTATCACTATCTTTTCCCATCTGATATTTTCCACTGATCTCGTCAGAAATATATGGCAGATTTGTTCCTGCCTCAATTAACTTGCTGACATATTGATTTCGTATTCCTAGGTTGACACGGTCATTCATAATCGTTCCTGTATGGAAAACCGTCTTTTCGATCTCCTCCTTTGTTTCCTCAAAGATATTTTTACTTTTTTGAATATTATATTTGTGAAGACAATAATGATAATAAACCGCTCCTCTGGCAACTGCCAGATCTGGATCGCTTGTTGTCAAGGCACGAAAACCAAAAAATTGCTCTATCCTATTTTTGACAGGATATAATTTTGTCATTCCTCCATTTAAAATTACGGTATCAATTTTGCAATCCTCTCCTGCCTTTGAAAGCACATCCAAAATCTGATAAATGATATTATTCATATCTTTTTCCGTAATACTATCGATTCTTTTCGCATCCTATATGGTATACATCGTTCCAAGCATTGGCGCTTTAATTTCTTCTA
>CBCTVZ010000029.1:0-22588 GCA_965150505.1 uncultured Robinsoniella sp.
AATTTATGCAAAACAGTGTGAACGTTTGATCCTGACCCTTGCTGAAGGAAGTATAAATAAGATTTCAGATGGAGAAGTTTATACATTTGAAGATGGAGAAGACGAACCAGACGGTGTGATTTTTAGCAAGGAGGATCTCATTATAAATGGTACAGGAGAATTAGAGGCAGAAGGAAATTATGGACATGGAATTGTATCAAAAGATGATTTGATTCTTGTGTCTGGCACGATCAAAGTAACATCTGTCAAAGATGGCATCAAGGGAAAAGATAGTGTGACAGCTGAGAATCCAAATGTAACGATTATCTCAGGAGAAGATGGAATTCGTTCTAATAATGATAGTGATTCAGAAAAAGGAACGATTTTATTAAAAGATGGAACTTATACTATCACGTCACAGCAGGATGGAATTCAGGCTGAGACATCACTGGAAATTTTGGGAGGAACGTATGAGATCACAACCGGCGGAGGAAGTGAAAACGGAACAAAGAGTAAAAACACGTTTCCTAGCAACAGAATAGAAAGATCAGACCTTGATGATCTAAAAATAGCAACATCTCCTGATGCAGGATCAAATTTAGGAAAAAATCCTTTTAAAGAAGGAATGACTCCACCAGAAGGTGAATTTATGAAAAAACCAGATGGCGAGAGGACAGTACCGCCGGAAGGCAATAGGATGGAAAAAGAGTATACCGCCGCGGATGCAGCTTCAGAGACGAATCAGGAGGCAGAAGTAAGTAAAAAGGGAATAAAATCAGGTACTCAACTGATAATCAGTGGAGGAAACTTTATGCTGAATACGGCGGATGACAGTATTCATACAAATGGGGATGCCGCAATATTAAGTGGTACATTTGAGATTTTTTCTGGGGATGATGGAATTCATGCAGATAAAATTTTGACAATAGAAGATGGAAGTTTGAATATTGTAGATAGTTATGAGGGATTAGAAGGAAGCAATGTGGAAATATCTGGCGGTGAAATTACAGTTTTGTCAAGTGACGATGGGATTAATGCAGGAGGAGGCAACGATTCGTCAGAGCAATTCCCGCAAGATTTTTTCCAAGGAGATGAAAATTATAAGATCTTAATCAGTGGAGGAAACGTTTCAATCAGTGCTTCTGGAGATGGCATGGATTCAAATGGAAATTTGGAAATCACGGGAGGTATCGTATTAATTAACGGACCAGTCAGCGGAGGAGAAGGAGCTTTAGACTATGGAGTGGAAGCCACAATGACAGGCGGTGTTTTAGTCGCAGCAGGAAGCTCTGGCATGGCACAGGGACTGTCTTCTGATTCGGAAGTACCGTCTATCATGCTTTATTTTAATGAAGTACAAGAGGAACAGACTAGAATTACGATTTTAGATGAAGAGGGCAATGTGGTTTTAAGTGTTGTGCCACAGAAACAATTTGAAAGTATTATACTTTCATCTGAAAAATTAGAAGAAGGAAAGACATATACATTGATGAACGGAGGAAGCATCGCAGGAAATGACACAGATTTTGGAACAGATGGAATATTAGAAGGCGGAGAGGAGATTACACAGATAACCATCGATCAGATTGCAACATCCATATCAGAAGATGGAACAGAAAGAGAAGGATTTGGAGGAATAAGGGAAATGCCCAGCCAAGGGAAAAGATTTTAAATAAGAAATGATAGCAGGCTGCCGTGCGAGGTATTCGCATGGCAGTATTTTTTTAAAAATGAAACCTTTTCCTATCCCAAAAGGTCTAATAAGTAAAAGAAAAAGATAGAGGGTATGGTGAAATGGAGGAAAAAGGAATGAATCAGGAAGATAGAAAAAAACAATTAAAAAAAAGAATAAAAATTGGAGCAGCTCTTTTAGGAGTAGGGGCTATCTTGCTTTTTGGAGGCGTAATCTTTTTTAGAAAGCAGAATTTGAGAGTACAGTCTGTATGGGCGCAGAATGCAGTAAAAGCAGCAGAGTCAAAACCAGATGGGGAAATTTTTATTGAAGTGCCATACGTTTCGCAGCTAAATGGATATCCGACAGGATGTGAATGTGCCAGCACAGCGATGCTGCTTCAGTTTTGGGGATATCCGTATACGATAGATGATCTGATTACAAAGTTTTTGCCGATGAGAGAATTGTATGTAAACAGCGCCGGACAGCTGGTAGGACCTTCGCCATCAGAAGCCTTTATAGGGAATCCTTATTATGAAAATGGATATGGCTGTTATGCGCCTGTTATTTATGATATGTTAGAAAAAACGACGGAATGGTACCATGACGTAGAAGATTTGACAGGAATGACATTAGAAAATATCTGTCATGAGTATCTGGATCAGGGAATACCTGTTTTATGCTGGGCTACGATGAATATGACTCCTTCTTATGACGGAACAAGCTGGATTCTGGAAAATGGAGAGGGATGGTTTACATGGAAAGCAGGGGAACACTGTATGGTGCTTGTCGGATATGATGATGCGTATTATTATTTTAATGATCCATACCGTGCAGAACAAATTGTGAAATGGGATCGTTATTTGGCTCAAATCAGATATGAAGAATTAGGGGCTCAGGCGCTGGCGATTGTGTGATAAGAAATTGTGTGATTTATAGAAAAAAGAAGTTACTTTTTTTGACAGATATGGTATACTGAATGCAAGAAACTGTGAAAGACAGATTTCTAATGTTGCAGAAAAAAAGAGTCTGAGGTGACATATGAAAAGAGTATTGCTGAAATTAAGCGGAGAGGCATTAGCCGGAAGCAAAAAGACAGGATTTGATGAGCCAACCGTGACAAAGGTAGCATATCAGGTAAAACAGCTGATTGATCAGGGAATTGAGGTTGGAATTGTAATCGGAGGCGGTAATTTCTGGAGAGGACGCTCCAGTGAAAATATTGACCGTACAAAGGCAGACCAGATTGGAATGCTTGCTACAGTGATGAATTGTATCTATGTCTCTGAAATTTTCCGTTCAGTAGGAATGGAGACACAGGTTTACACTCCATTTGCCTGCGGAGCATTTACAGAGTTGTTCTCAAAAGATAAGGTACTTGCCGGATTTAAAAAAGGTGTCGTATCTTTCCTGGCAGGAGGAACAGGTCATCCTTATTTTTCAACAGATACTGCGACAGTGCTGCGTGCGATTGAGATTGAAGCCGACATTATTCTTTTAGCAAAATCGATTGACGGTGTATACGACAGCGATCCAAAGAGCAATCCAGATGCAAAGAAATATGACAAAATTTCCATTCAGGAAGTGATCGATCAGAAACTGGGTGTTGTGGATATGGCAGCATCGATCTTGTGTATGGAAAATAAAATGCCGATGCTGGTATTTGGGTTGAATGAGGAGAACAGTATCGTAAATACTGTAAATGGAAAATTAAAAGGAACGACCGTGACAGTAGAATAGGAATCAGGGAGGATAAAAAACATGGATGAGAGAATTAAAGTATATGACAAAAAGATGACAAAATCATATGAGAGCTTAATGTCAGAGTTTGGAACAATACGTGCAGGAAGAGCAAATCCACACGTTTTAGACAGAATCACAGTAGATTATTATGGAATGCCAACACCTTTAAATCAGGTGGCAAATATTACAGTACCAGAAGCACGCATGATTCAGATTCAGCCTTGGGAATCCAGTATGGTAAAAGCGATCAACAAAGCGATTATGGTTTCTGATCTGGGAATCAATCCAAGCGATGATGGAAAAGTAATCCGTCTTGTATTTCCTGAACTGACAGAAGAAAGAAGAAAGGAACTTGTAAAAGACGTAAAGAAAAAAGGTGAAGGCGCAAAAGTAGCAGTCCGCAATATTCGCCGTGATGCAAACGAAGCATTCAAGAAACTGAAAGGGACAGAAGTTTCTGAGGATGAGATTAAAGATCTGGAAGAAGAAGTTCAGAAAATGACTGACAAATATGTAAAAGAAATCGATAAGGCAATCGAAGAGAAGTCAAAAGAAATCTTAACTGTATAGAAATTGTATAAAAGCAGAAAAAGTCTCAAGACACGACGATGCCTTGAGACTTTTTTAATCATTGAAAAAATTTTTTGGATGAAAAATTCAGATGGGAACGATGTGGGCGTTCAGGAAAAAGATTGAGACACAGGAGGGAAAAAGATGGTAATACCGCAGCATGTGGCGATTATTTTAGATGGAAACGGAAGATGGGCAAAAAGCAAAAAAATGCCTAGAAATTATGGGCATGTGAAAGGCGCGCAAAACTTAGAAGTGATCTGTGAGGATGCCTATAACATGGGAATCAAATATCTGACGGTATATTTATTTTCAACAGAAAATTGGAAGCGGCCAAAGGATGAAGTGGATGCGCTGATGAAGCTGTTTCGCAATTATACAAAAACGTGCGTAAAGACGGCGATGAAAAATAATATGAAAGTGCGCACAATCGGAGATCCATCTGTACTGGATGAGGATTTGAGGGAAAGTCTTCGGATACTAGAAGAGACATCGAAAAATAATACGGGACTGAATTTTCAGATCGCAATTAACTATGGCGGACGCGATGAAATCGTGCGCAGTATACGAAAAGTGGCAAAAGATTGTATGGAAGGACGGATATCGCCAGAAGAAATTACAGAAGAAAAATTTGCAGGCTATCTGGACACGCATGATATTCCAGACCCTGATCTTTTAATTCGCACAAGTGGGGAACAGAGACTGTCGAATTATCTGATCTGGCAGTTGGCCTATACGGAGTTTTATTTTACCGATGTGCCATGGCCGGCATTTACAAAAGAAGATCTGAAAAAAGCGATTGAGAAATATAATAGCCGTGAGAGGCGATTTGGAGGCGTAAAGGAGGAATAACTGTGTTTAAGACGAGATTATTAAGCGGGATTGTGCTGGTGATTTTGGCGCTTGTTACGATTATCAGCGGCGATATGGTCTTATGGGCGACGTGCTTGATCCTTTCCTTGATTGGACTGCATGAACTTTATCGCGCAGTAGGAATTGAGACGGCACAGAATAAAATGCTTGCTTTGGCAGGATATGTAGGAACATTTGCTCACTATTTGATTTTACTTTTCCAGAAAGAGACATATAGTATGATAAGCATGGTATTTATCTTAGTTTTGACGATGTTTGTCTATGTGTTTGCTTTTCCGAAATATCGCTCAGAGCAGGTGATGGGAACATTTTTTGGCGTGATGTACGTCGCTGTGATGCTCTCTTACATTTATCAGACGAGAATGCTAGAAGACGGCGCATTTTTAGTATGGCTGATTTTCTTATGTTCTTGGGGATGCGATACATGTGCATACTGTGTAGGCGTTTTATTTGGAAAACATAAGATGTCACCGAAACTCAGTCCTAAAAAATCAGTGGAAGGCGCGATTGGAGGCGTAGTTGGAGCAGGTCTTTTAGGCGCAATCTATGCGGCGACTGTCTCAGGTCATCTGACTGCACACGGCAATCCGATTGTTGTCTATGCTGTGATCTGCGTTGCAGGAGCTTTGATTTCTATGGTAGGAGATTTGGCGGCATCAGCGATCAAGCGAAACCATGATATCAAAGATTATGGAAAATTGATTCCAGGTCATGGAGGAATTTTAGATCGTTTTGACAGCGTAATTTTTACAGCGCCGATGATTTATTTTCTGGCAACCGTTTTGATGTAGAGGTGTAAAATATGAGAACGATATCAATTTTAGGATCTACAGGGTCAATCGGAACACAGACTCTGGAAGTAGTAGAAGAACAAAAAGATATAAAGGTAGCGGCGCTTGCAGCTGGAAGTAATATTCAACTTTTAGAGAAACAGATCCGTAAATTTCATCCTTCCTTAGCAGCTGTGTGGAATGAAGAGAAAGCAAAAGAACTAAGAGAAAATATAAAAGATCTGGATGTCAGAGTAGTCAGCGGAATGGATGGGATGTTGGAAGCAGCAACCGTAGAAGAAGCCCAGATTGTAGTGACTGCAGTTGTAGGAATGATTGGCATTCGTCCTACGATTGCGGCGATTGAGGCTGGAAAAGATATTGCCTTGGCAAATAAAGAGACATTGGTGACGGCAGGACATCTGATTATGCCTCTTGCAAAAGAGAAAGGCGTGCAGATTCTTCCAGTGGACAGTGAACACAGCGCAATTTTTCAATCTTTAAATGGAGAAAGAAAAAAAGAAATCAGTAAAATTTTACTGACCGCTTCTGGAGGCCCATTCCGCGGCAGAAAAAAAGAGGAATTGAAAAATATTCAGGTGGAAGATGCGTTAAAACATCCAAACTGGAGTATGGGAAGAAAGATCACGATTGATTCGGCAACGCTTGTCAATAAAGGCCTTGAGATGATAGAGGCAAAATGGCTGTTTGATGTTGACATCGATCAAATTCAAGTTGTAGTCCAGCCACAGAGTATCATTCATTCTATGGTAGAATTTGTAGACGGAGGAATTATTGCACAGCTTGGGATGCCAGATATGAAACTTCCAATTCAGTACGCTTTATTCTACCCAGAACGCAGATTTTTGGGAGGGGAGAGAGTAGATTTTGCAAAATTGGGGCAGATTACGTTTGAGAATCCAGATATGGAAACGTTTTTGGGACTCCGATTTGCTATGGATGCCGCAAAACAAGGAGGCTCTATGCCAACCGTGTTTAATGCGGCAAATGAACGTGCTGTCAGTAAATTTTTAAACCGGAAGGTTTCCTTTTTAGAAATTTATGATATAATTTCTGAGTGCATGAATGCGCATAAAGTAATTCCAGAACCGAATTTAGATCAGATTCTGGAGACAGAGCAGAAAGTATATGAATTTATAGAAAGCAGGTGGTAATTTGAAGATTGTTATTGCACTTCTGGTATTCAGCATTATCATTATTATTCACGAACTGGGACATTTTTTGCTAGCCAAATTAAATGGAATCACAGTTGTAGAATTTTCTCTTGGAATGGGACCGAGAATTATCTCTACCGTCAAGGGAGGAACAAAATACTCTTGGAAGTTGCTGCCGTTTGGCGGGTCTTGTATGATGTTGGGAGAAGATGAAAACAACAAAGAGGAAGGTTCTTTTGGAAGCAAGTCTGTGTGGGCAAGAATATCTGTGATTGCTGCAGGACCAATCTTCAATTTTATTTTAGCATTTGTACTTGCTGTTTTAGTAATTGGCAGTATAGGATATGATATTCCCAAAATTGGACAGCCGGTGGAGGGATATTCGGCTGCAGAAGCAGGAATGAAGGAAGGGGATATCATTACAAAGATGAATGGAAAAAGAATTCATCTTTATCGGGAAGTTTCTAACTATACAATGTTTCATCAAGGAGAAACCGTTACCCTGACATATGAGAGAGACGGAGAGGAATATCAGGCAACTCTAGTACCAAAGGAAACAGAAGATGGAAGAAAAATTTTAGGAATCACCGGAAGCTCCAGCTATCGGGAGAAGACGACTCCAATCCAGACATTAAAATATAGTCTTTATGAAGTGAAATATTGGATTGATACGACAATCGAAAGTCTTGGAATGATGTTTAAAGGAAAAGTAAGTTTAGATGATATTTCAGGACCAGTCGGAGTTGTAAATGTGATTGGAGAGACGTATGAGGAAAGCGCAAAGGACGGTGGCTTTTATGTATGGCTGAATATGCTGAACATAGCGATTTTACTGACCGCAAACCTTGGCGTTATGAATCTTTTGCCAATTCCGGCGCTCGATGGAGGAAGACTGGTCTTCTTGATTATTGAAGCGATTCGAGGAAAAAAGATGGATGCAGAGAAAGAAGGAATGATCCATCTGATCGGACTTGTCGCCTTGATGCTTCTGATGCTTGTCGTTATGTTTAACGACGTAAGAAAATTGTTCTAAAGAAAAATTTTCATACCGTTTTGATCTGCTGCATAATTTATAAGGAACATGGAAATATGAGGTAAATCCATATGGAGAGAAAAAGTTTGCGGGCGATGCAGCAGGAGATGCTAGACACAGGAAATTTGAAAGTAAGAGTGCGGTCACAGGGAAAAGAAATACCGATTCCGGACGCTGACATTAAAATTTCCTATACAGGAAATCCACAAGACATCTTAGAGGAAATCAAAACGGATGAGACAGGACAGACCGAAAAAATTACTCTGAAAACACCGCCTTTGGAGTATAGTATGGAACCTTCAGAAATGCAGCCTTATTCAGAATATACATTACAGATTTCAGCACCTGGTTATGAGAGTATTACCATAACAGGTGCTGAAATTTTATCTGCGCAGACAGCGCTTCAGGAAGTAAATCTTCGTCCATTACAACAAGAGCAGACTCCAGATGTGATTGCTATTTCAGATCATACGCTATATGGCGTGTATCCGCCTAAAATTGCGGAGGCGGAAATCAAACCAATCGATACCTCAGGGGAAATTGTCTTAAGTCGTGTTGTAGTTCCGGAATATATCGTGGTACATGACGGATCGCCTAGAGATACAACGGCCGAAAATCATTATGTGCGGTATCGTGATTATATCAAAAATGTAGCTTCAAGCGAAATTTATGCGACTTGGCCTCGTTCTTCCATCATGGCAAATGTGCTTGCCATCATGTCTTTTACGTTAAACCGTGTCTATACAGAGTGGTATCGAAATAAAGGATTTGATTTTACCATTACATCTTCCACGGCATTCGACCAAAAATGGATTTATGGAAGGAATATATTTGAAAGTATTTCAGAGGCAGTCGATGAATTGTTTGACAGTTATCTTTCAAGACCAAATGTCAAACAGCCGATTTTGACACAATACTGCGACGGAAATCGTGTCACCTGTCCGAATTGGATGAGTCAGTGGGGAAGCAAGGCGCTTGGCGATCAGGGATATGAGGCAATGGAAATCATCCGATATTATTATGGCGATACGATGTATCGCAACACAGCGGAAGAAATTTCAGGCATTCCTTCTTCTTGGCCAGGATATAGCCTTGACATCGGCAGTTCCGGTTTGAAAGTGCGTCAAATTCAGGAACAACTTAACACGATTGCAGGGAGCTATCCGTTGATTCCTAAGATTACGCCAGATGGGATTTATGGTGAAAAAACACAAAATGCGGTGAAAGTTTTTCAGTCTGTTTTTGATTTGCCACAGACGGGAATTGTGGATTATCGCACTTGGTATAAGATTCAGGAAATCTTTGTCGGTGTATCGAGAATAGCGGAACTTGTTTGATAAAGAAATAGAAAAGATTTTATAAAAATTAAACAAATTTTAAAGCAATAACCTTAATTTTTTTTTAATATTGTAAAAAAAGAATAACAAGTATTGTCGGGAGATAAAAAGTATGCTAGAATGCAACTCAACAGAGGGTGGGGAAGTAGATTAATAAAAGGAATGATATCATGAAAGAATTTTTCAAACGCTACAAACATGCCGGATATCTGCTTTACATGATCGGATATTTGATTGCATTTCAGTTTCTGGAAAAGACAGTGACAACAAATTTTCATGAGATTCATATTGGATTGGACGATAAGATTCCATTCTGCGAATACTTTATCGTGCCATATTTGATGTGGTTTGGATTTGTTGCAATCACAATCGTATATTTTTTATTTCAGGACAAAAAAGGGTATTATAAGCTGATTACATTTTTATTTACAGGAATGACAATCTTTTTATTGGTATCGTATATCTATCCGAATGGTCATCACCTCCGTCCTACAACGTTTGCACGAGACAATATTTTTGTAGATTTGGTAAAGATGCTGTATGAGATTGATACGGATACAAATGTACTTCCGAGTATTCATGTGTATAACTCTTTAGGCTGTTATATTGCAATCAGAAAATGTCCGAAACTGAAAAACAAAAAGGGAATTCAGATTGGAAGTTTTGTGCTGACAGTTTCGATTATTCTTGCTACAATGCTGCTGAAACAACATTCTGTGATCGATGTTGTGGCTGGTATGGTAATGGCGAGATTGATTTATGAGATTGTATATCATTATGAAGACTATCTGGATTGCGAAAAGAAACGTCGCCTTGTATGGCAGAAATAAAAAGGACAAAAACAACCTGACAGTGATGCAGAGGGCTTTGCTTTATTATCATAGAACGATAATGGGGCGAGGCCCTTTTTTAGCGAAAAAACGAAAGGAGTAGAAGAAAGTAAAAAATTATTGGTATTAAAAATTAAGATATTTTTATAATTTTATGTAAAATATTGAATCACTTTCAAGAATCAGATATACTGTTTTTATACACTTCCAAGATAGAAAGGGAGATTTCTGGTTGTCTCCATGACGAGCAGTCAGATCAATTTAAAAATGAAGGGAGCAAAAGATGAAGGAGCGTTTGAATTTGATTGTGATGCTGACACATAATGATAAAACAGTATATAATGCGGCTGAAATTTTTGAACAGTGTAAGAACTCTAAGGCAAAAATTTGGGGAATAAAAGAAAGTCCTCTGCCATTTCCTGAAATGAAACAACTTTTTGATGCGATGAAAATGTGTGGTAAAATTACGGTATTGGAGACGGTAGCTTATACGGAAGAAGAGTGTATGAGGGGTGCAAAAACAGCGGTAGATTGCGGATGTGAAATACTTATGGGAACGAAATTTTTTGATTCGGTCAATGCCTTTTGTAAGGAAAATAAGATCAAATATATGCCTTTTGTCGGAGAAGTAAGCGGACGACCTTCTATTTTAGAAGGAAGTATTGACAATTTGATTGAGGAAGCAAAATCCTGTATCAAAAAAGGAGTATATGGGATAGATTTACTTGGATATCGCTATACAGGAGATGCAGATGAGTTGAATCGTCGTTTCTTATCAGAGATTCCTGTACCCGTATGTATTGCAGGCAGTATCAACAGTTTTGAGCGGCTAGATGAATTAAAAAATGTAAAGCCATGGGGATTTACGATTGGCGGCGCTTTTTTTGAAAATAAATTTGGCGATACATTTGAAAAGCAGATTGACCGTGTGTGTGATTATCTAGAATGTTAAGGAGGAAAAGATGCTTAAACGATTTTATCCATATGCGTATGTAGACAGTGTCTTTGCAATCAATTATCAGAAATTATATAATCAAGGATATCGAGGAATTATTTTTGATATTGATAATACGCTTGTCCATCACGGCGATGATTCCACACCAGAGATTGATGCGTTATTTTTAAAAATTCAAAAGATAGGATTTCAGACACTGCTTCTTTCTAATAATACGGAGGAGAGAATCCAAAGTTTTTTGAAAAATATTGACTCTTTGTATATTCATGATGCAAGAAAACCAGAGACGGCCGGATATTATAAGGCGGCAGAAATGATGGGATTGCAAAAAGATAAGATTCTTTTTATTGGAGATCAGGTATTTACTGATATTTTAGGCGCAAACCAGTGTGGATTTGCCAATATCCTTGTAAAATTTATTCGCATCGATGAAAATGCACCGATTGGCAAACGGCGTCATGTGGAAAATATCATTTTAAAATTTTACAAAAGAAATAAAAAGTACAGAGATAGACTAGGCGATATTACGATGTAGAATATTGCATGAGGAGAGAGAGATGTTATTGAATAAAAAAAAGAATTTTTGCGATATCAACCCATTTTTTTATATGCTTTCTTGTGAAAAAGGGATTTTGTTAAGACATATAAAAGATTTAATGGGGAATGATAAGTTTGCAAAAACAATACAAAAAGAAAAACTTCCTGTTGTTGTGAAAACACATAGTTCCCATTTGATTAAAAAAGGAAAAGGAATCGACCCTGTATTGCAGCAGAATAAAGCAGTGAATATTGAGATTGCAGGAAATACGATGAATGGTATGGTGATTCATTCGGGAGAGACGTTTTCATTTTGGAAGACCGTAGGAAAGATCACAGAAAAAAAAGGATATAAGGATGGGCGAGTGATCTCGCAGAATAAGATTAAGGCAGGAAAAGGCGGAGGTCTGTGTAACCTTGCAAATACGATCAATCTGTTGATTTTACATAGTCCTTTGACGATTACAGAATTTCATACGCATTCCGATGCGCTAGCGCCAGATCCGGACGGTGTGAGAGTACCGCTGAGTGCAGGAACATCCGTCAGTTATAATTATATTGACTATCGGTTTAAAAATGATACGGATCAAGATTTTCAGCTGTGCATCTGGTGTGAAGACGAAGAATTGAAAGGAGAGCTTCGCAGTGAAAAGGAAGTGCCATATAACTATGAAATTGTAGAAGAAGGTCACCATTTTCATAAAGAAGGCGAAAAATATTACAGAATTTCAAAGATTTACCGAATGACATCAGAAAAAGAGACAGGAAAGATGATTGACAAAAAAATGATTTGGGATAATCATTCTATCGTAATGTTTGATGAAGAGTTGATACCAAAGAATTTAATCAAATAAAATATACTGTGGGTCAAAAAAGTCTGCAGTCCATAAAAAATAGGAAAACAAACCAAACAGTATTGGGAAAAACAAGCAGATAGAACAGTTACCAATGGAGGATCAATGAACAGAAAAACAAAAATGGCAATGCTTTTTTTAACAGCATCTCTTGCTGTGACAGGATGCGGAAGCAAAACAGTGGAAAACGAATATGTAAAACTTGGAAAATATAAGGGTATTGAAGTGGAAATGGAAAAGGCAGACGTATCGGATCAGGAATTGGAAGATGAGATTGCTTTTCAGATTGAGCTTGGCACAAATTCAAAAGAAATTACGGATCGTGCGGCAAAAATAGGAGATACCGTTGAGATTGACTTTGAAGGTACGATTGACGGAAAAGAGTTTGACGGCGGAAGCGGATATGGTTATTCGATTGTATTAGGCGATGGAATGTTTTTTGAGGAGCTGGAAAATGGAATCGTAGGAATGAAGACCGGTGAAGAAAAAGATATAGAAGTCGTTTTTCCGAAAGAGTATGAGGAATCCCTAGCAGGAAAGAAAGCCGTCTATCATATCACTTTGTACAGTATTCAGGAAGTAAGCGTTCCAGAGTATACGGATGAGTTTGTAAAAGAAAATATGGGATATGAGACGAGAGAGGAATTTGAAGAGCAGCTGAAAAAAGAAATGGTTGAAATGAAGGAAAACACGATAAAGAGCATTGCGATTGAAGAGATTTTCCAGAAAATTATTTCAGAAGCAGAATTTAAGGAGATTCCAGAAGAATTATATGAGTCGTGCAAAGCAGAAAAAGAGCGACAGAATGCGTACGAAGAAGAGCTGTTTGGAATGACACAGGAAGATATGGGGCTGACAGAGGAAGAAATAGCGGCAGATATTGATTATATGGTGAGAGAGCGTCTGGTGATGGAAGCGATTGCTGAGGAAGAAAAAATGGAAGTAACCGAGGAGGAATGCGACGCATATATTGCATATAATATGGACTATTATGGATTTAGCACCGCGGATGAGATGGAAGAAGTTTATGGCGATGATGGAATCAGGGCAGCAGTCTTAAAAGAGAAATTAGGAGACTTTCTGTTGGAAAATGCAGAGAAAAAAGAAGTAGATCAGAGAACGGAAGACGCAGATTTGGCAACGGCAGGAGAAATATAGGAAATTTTTATAAGAAAATCCTGATTTTGGAATAAAATTTAGGAGAAAGTAACTTTACAAATTGCTCAGTTGAGTATAGAATGAAAATGGAGACATATGATAAATGGCGTTTCATAGTCTTTGATGGAAATGATTGATTATACCTGTCTAAAGAGACAGATTCTTTTAGGAAATTTGGCAAAAGCCACAGGAGGCAAGTTTTGAGAAAGAAATCACATATTTCGTTGGCACAGTTTATTGTGAAAAATAGCGACAGTTTAGAGCTGAATCAGCATAAAAAAGCATTTTATCTGGGATGTATCCTTCCAGATTGCAAACCATCTTTTTTGACGGAGAAGCATCAATTTAACGGAACATTTGAAAAAGTACAAGGATATATCCGTGATCTGACAGAAAACTGTGTGCTTGAAGAACGTGACCAGAGAAGTTACTGGAGAAGAGTAGGTGAGGTGATTCATTACATTGCGGATTATTTTACATTCCCGCACAATGAAATTTATCCGGGAAATCTGAAAGATCACTGCATGTATGAAAAAGAATTAAAATTATATCTGCGCGAGTATCTCAACAGTGAAGAGGCGATAGAGGAACACAGTTCTCTTCAGAATTTCTATAGTGTAGAGTCTTTGATTGACTTTATACGTCAGGAACACAGAGAATATTTGCGAACATTCCACTCTGTTGCGGAGGATTGCCGCTATATTATTCAGCTTTGCAGAAATGTAGTCGGAGGAATTGTACAGCTTTTGGGAATAAAGAGTACGCCTCGGGCGATGGTGGCAGTTGCAGCATAAAAACATAGATCTGCAAAGCAGAAGACAATCTGTTTTGCAGATCTTTTTTTGCACAATAAAATGGAATAAAATCAGTTATATTTTGTAAGGCAGATGCAGAATGTCTACTTTACAATAGAAAAGATTATGTTATAATAAAAAATGAAAATTTGAGAAAATATAGACGATAGGAGAAAACTATGGGTAAAAGAACAGACATTCATAAAGTACTGATTATTGGTTCGGGACCGATCATCATCGGACAGGCATGTGAGTTTGATTATTCTGGTACACAGGCATGTAAAGCTCTGAAAAATTTGGGATATGAAATTGTCCTGGTAAACTCTAATCCGGCAACGATCATGACAGATCCGGGAATTGCGGATGTTACATATATCGAACCTTTGAATGTAGAGCGTTTGGAGCAGATCATTGAGAAAGAAAGACCAGATGCAATTCTTCCAAACTTAGGAGGACAGTCAGGATTAAATCTTTGCTCTGAGCTGGCAAGTGCAGGTATTTTAGATAAGTATGATGTAAAAGTCATTGGTGTTCAGGTGGACGCAATCGAGCGCGGTGAAGACCGAGTTGAATTTAAAAATACCATGAACCGTCTGGGCATTGAGATGGCAAGAAGTGAAGTTGCCTATTCTGTAGAAGAAGCTTTGAAGATTGCTGATAAACTTGGATATCCGGTCGTATTGCGTCCTGCCTATACCATGGGAGGTGCAGGAGGCGGACTCGTCTATAACGTAGAAGAACTGAAAACTGTCTGTGCAAGAGGACTTCAGGCAAGTCTTGTTGGTCAGGTTCTGGTAGAAGAATCCATTCTGGGCTGGGAAGAGTTAGAGCTTGAAGTAGTCAGAGATGCGAAAAATAACATGATTACGGTATGCTTTATTGAAAATATCGACCCTCTTGGCGTACACACAGGAGATTCTTTCTGTTCTGCACCAATGCTGACAATTTCAGAAGAAGTGCAGAAACGTCTTCAGGAACAGGCTTATCGTATTGTAGAATCTATCGAAGTAATTGGAGGAACAAACGTACAGTTTGCACACGATCCGGTATCTGACCGTATCGTTGTTATCGAGATCAACCCAAGAACATCTCGTTCTTCCGCTCTTGCATCAAAGGCAACGGGATTCCCGATTGCACTTGTGTCTGCAATGCTGGCTTCCGGACTGACATTGGATGAGATTCCTTGCGGAAAATATGGAACACTTGATAAATACGTTCCAGGCGGAGACTATATTGTAATTAAATTTGCTCGCTGGGCATTTGAAAAATTCAAAGGCGTACAGGACAAATTAGGTACACAGATGAGAGCTGTCGGTGAAGTTATGAGTATTGGAAAGACATATAAAGAAGCTTTCCAGAAAGCAATCCGCAGTCTTGAGATTGGCAGATATGGTCTTGGATTTGCAAAAGATTTCAATTCTAAATCAAAAGAAGAACTTTTAAATATGCTTCACAATGCGACAAGCGAGCGTCATTTTGTAATGTATGAAGCATTGAGAAAAGGCGCAACCGTTGATGAGATCTTTGAACTGACAAAAGTAAAACGTTATTTTATCGAGCAGATGAAAGAGTTAGTGGAAGAAGAAGAAGCGCTGATGCAGGAAAAAGGAAAAGTTCCGTCTGCGGAAGCTTTGACAAAAGCGAAAAAAGATGGATTTTCTGATAAATACTTAAGCCAGATTCTGGAAGTTAAGGAAGAAGAGATCCGCAATGCAAGAATTGCAATCGGTGTGGAAGAAGCATGGGAAGGCGTTCATGTAAGCGGAACAGAAGACAGCGCATATTACTTCTCAACATACAATGCAGAAGATAAGACAGAGGCAAGCAGCAAAAAAGAAAAAATTATGATTCTGGGCGGCGGACCAAACAGAATTGGACAGGGTATTGAGTTTGACTATTGCTGCGTTCACGCTGCTTTGGCATTAAAGAAACTGGGATTTGAGACGATTATTGTAAACTGTAATCCAGAGACGGTTTCAACAGATTATGACACATCAGATAAACTGTATTTTGAGCCATTGACATTAGAAGATGTATTGAGCATTTACAAGAAAGAAAAACCAGCAGGAGTGATTGCACAGTTCGGCGGTCAGACACCACTGAATCTGGCAAGTGATCTGGAGAAAAACGGAGTTAAGATTCTTGGAACATCCCCTGCTGTAATTGATCTGGCAGAAGACCGTGATCTGTTCCGTGCGATGATGGACAAACTGGAAATTCCAATGCCTGAGTCAGGAATGGCAGTAGATGTAGAGGAAGCTACTGAAATCGCAGAGAGAATCGGATATCCTGTTATGGTACGTCCTTCTTACGTACTCGGCGGACGCGGTATGGAAGTTGTCTATACAAAAGAAGATATGGAAAGCTATATGAAAGCTGCTGTCGGTGTGACACCAGATCGTCCAATCTTGATTGACCGTTTCCTGAAACACGCAACAGAGGCAGAGGCAGATGCAATCAGTGATGGACAGCATGCTTTTGTTCCAGCTGTTATGGAGCATATTGAACTTGCAGGCGTTCATTCCGGTGACTCTGCATGTATCATTCCTTCTCTGAATATCTCTAAGGAGAATCTGGAGACAATCAAAGAATATACAAGAAAAATTGCGGAAGAAATGCACGTTCGTGGTCTGATGAATATGCAGTATGCGATTGAAGATGGAAAAGTATATGTATTGGAGGCAAACCCAAGAGCATCCAGAACCGTTCCGCTTGTATCAAAAGTATGTGGTATTCAGATGGTTCCTCTTGCAACAGAGATCATTACTTCAGAATTGACAGGAAAACCATCTCCTGTTCCAGAATTAAAAGAGAGAGTCATTCCATATTATGGAGTAAAAGAGGCAGTCTTCCCATTCAATATGTTCCCAGAAGTAGACCCTGTTTTAGGACCAGAAATGCGTTCCACAGGAGAAGTATTAGGACTGGCTGATACATTTGGCGAGGCTTACTTTAAGGCTCAGGAGGCAACAAAAACATCTCTGCCTCTGGAAGGAACAGTCTTAATCAGCGTAAACAACGCAGACAAGGGAGAAGTTGCAGAGGTTGCCAGAGATCTGATAAATGCTGGATTTAAGCTGATGGCAACAGGAAATACGTACAAAACAATCATTGATGCCGGATATCAGGCAAGAAAAGTAAATAAGATGAGTGAAGGAAGACCAAACCTGTATGATGTGATCACAAACAAAGAAGTTCAGCTTGTGATTAACACACCAGGAGGAAAAGAGATTGTGACAGATGACAGCTATGTGAGAAAAGCTGCAATCAAGGCAAGAGTGCCATATATCACAACAATGGCGGCTGCAAAGGCAGCAGTAAAAGGTATTCTGACCATTCAGAACAATAATAAAAAATCAAATGTGGCTTCCTTACAGGAACTTCATAAAAAAATTAAATAATTGATTTTACAGCGGAGCATACATGAGATGCTCCGCTGTTTTTTTGGAAAAATGATCAGGAAAATGAGAGCGAAAGAGAGTGAAAAAGAAAAATAGAAATGAAGAGAAAGAGAAAAAGAAAAATCCTTACAGGAATCGCCTGCTTTTTTTGTATGGCATTTCTTTGTACGGCATGTGGAGCAGACAAAAAAGAGGCAGAAAAAGAAATTCCGACCATCCGTATTGTGGCATGGTCAGTGGGACATACAAATGAAAATCAAGAATTAGACCTTGTCAACGAAGCATTGGGGGATTTGACACAGAAAAAGATCGGATGTCGTCTCGAACTCGTCTATCCATCGAATACGTTAGATTATCGCTTGCTTTTAGGATCAAAAGAAAAGATGGGAAATCAGGCTGATATCGTAGGAATGTATGGAGGGACGTATGAATCGTATTTAAAAGAAGGATATCTGATGCGATTAGATCCATATATAGAAGAATACGGAGATGGAATCTTAGAAACTTTAGGATGTGAAAGGGAAGAACTTCGCATCAAAGGATACAAAGGAGAAGAGGGGATTTATGGGATTCCAAAGGCAATGCCAGAGATTCATATAAAAGGCGTTGTGGTAAGAACAGATTTGCTGGAAAAATATGGTTTTTCTTTAGACGATGTGAAAAAGATGGAGGATCTAGAACCTTTTTTGGAATGTATTGCGAAGAATGAAGAGATTTCTCCGATTGTGCCGACAGCGGCGATGGGCGGATTTTTTGTAAATGAAAATCTGGATCTTGTGGACAGCGCTGGCGCGATTGCAGTGAGAGAAAAAGGAGATTCACTGGAAATAGAAAATTTTTTTGAAACATCGGAATTTGAATCGTATACAAAGATGATGAAAAGATGGAGAGAAAAAGGAATTTTATCAAATCAGATTGGCCGGGAAGATGAATTGGGCCTGAATCTTGTTGTGGCGGGAAAAGCGGCGGCTACCGAGCTGATTATTCGACCAGACGAGGTGGAAGAATGGAAAGGAATTTATGGAGATACGATTACGATAAAAGAATTTGATATGAAACCATTTATGACGACACGCCATAAATGGCGATATAACTGGTTCGTAAATTCAGAATGCAAATATCCAGAGCTTGCCATTCAGGCATTAAATTTAATGTATACGGATTCAGGAGTGAATAATTTAATGCTGTATGGGGTGGAGGGAAAACATTATATTGTGGATAAAGATGGCTTTTTTTCCTATCCGGAAGGCATCAATCAGGAAAACGTAGGATATTTTACAAATGAAAAATGGCAGTTTTACAGAAAAATAGCGGGACTCTGGAAAGGAATGTCCGCAAATCAAAAACAGGAGATGGAAAAGTTTAATCATTCCGCAGTCTATTCTCCGATTTATGGATTTATTTTAGATGAAAGTTCGATAAAAGAAGAAATAAAACAGATAGGGAAGGTGATCGATCAGTTCTTTTACAGCGTTCAGCTTGGATTTGGAGAAGGAGAAGAAAGTCTTAGAGAATTTCAGGAAAAACTAAAGGAAGCAGGAATTGATCGGGTAAAAGAGGAAGTAAAAAACCAGATTCAACAGTGGAAGGCAAAATACTGACAAAATATGGACAAGTACTGATAAAAAACGGAGATATCACGGAACATATCTTGAAAATGAAAAAATAATATAGTAATATCCCATATATAGCGCGGAAAACAGAACGGAAATTAGTAAAAATAACGAAAACGTGCATAGAAAGGGAGAAAATTTCATGAAAAGAAAAAAAGCGTATGCAGCGATTTTACTTGCTGGATTAATGATGACAAATACTTGTATTACAAGTATGGCAGCTACTACATCAAATGAAATCACACAGAGAGAAAAAGACAATGCAGAATTAGCAAAAACAGTTGCAGAAGAAGGTATGGTACTTTTAGAGAATAAAGACCAGGCGCTTCCTGTAAAAGAAGAGACCATCGCTCTTTTTGGAAATGGAGCAATCCGTACCATCAGAGGCGGTACAGGATCTGGAGATCCATTTAATGGTGGATTAAGCGGCGGCGGAGATGCCCTTGTAGATTTAAGCGAGCGTTATCACATCAATATCTATGATGCTTTTGTAGCGGCAGGATACAATGTGACAACAGGTGATTTCCTGACAGAATTTGCAAAAGGATATGATGAAGAAAAAGTTGCAGCTGGATCAAATCCAATGGCAACATTTGCATACCCAGAGATGGAAATGACAGAAGATCTGATCAATCAGGCAAAAGAGGGAACGGATACAGCCATCTATGTAATCAGCAGAAATGCCGGTGAAGGCGCAGACAGAAGCAAGACGACGAAAACAGGAACTTCTCTTGACGGGGAAGAGTTTGAAGTTGGAGATTATGAACTGACTGAACTGGAAAGAAAAAATCTGGAATTAGTAGGAAAATCATTTGAACACGTTGTTGTTGTATTAAATGTCGGCGGAGTAATTGATACAAGCTTTATGAATGAGATTGAAGGACTCGATGCACTTCTTCATATGTCTCAGGCAGGTCAGGAAGCAGGAGCAGCTCTTGTAGATGTTGTGACAGGAAAAACAACACCATCTGGAAAACTGACAAGCACATGGGCAAAACAGTATGCTGATTATCCGGCATCTGCAACTTTTGCAAGAAATGATGAAGATTCCGCTACTGAAGTATATAAAGAAGGAATCTACGTTGGATATCGTTACTTCGATACATTTGGAATCGAGCCGGCATATGAATTTGGATACGGTCTTTCCTATACAGAGTTTGATACACAGGTGCTTTCTGTTGAAGCAGATGCAGAGAAAGTAAATGTAAAAGTATCTGTGACAAATACAGGAGATACTTATGCAGGAAAAGAAGTCGTACAGGTTTACTACTCCGCTCCAGACAGTGAAGCAGCAGAGAAAGAATATCAGGAATTAGGAGCATATGCAAAGACTGATCTGCTTCAGCCAGGACAGTCTCAGGAAATGACAATCACATTCAACACAAAAGATATGGCTTATTATAACGAAGCAGAAGCAGCTTATATGCTGGATGCTGGAAATTATATCATTCGTGTTGGAAACTCTTCCAGAAATACACACGTTGCTGCTGTATTAGCATTAGATGAGACAGTAAAAACAGAGCAGTTAAGCAACCAGCTGACTGTTCCAGAAGATCAGAAATTTGAAGAGCTTTCAAAAGAAGGAAAGACACCTTATACATATGATACAGAGGCTGATGAAATTGCAGCTGCACAGACGATTGCACTGACAAAAGAATCCTTTGGCGAACCAGCAAATCATGTTTCTGCTTATGATGATGAGAGCGTGACAACTTATACAACAGATGCTTCCTACGAGGCAAAACAGGATTATGAAAAAGTAGAAGTTGTAGAAGAAAAAGCTGGCGCAAAATTGCTTGACGTATACAATGGCGACGTATCCATAGAAGAATTTGTAGCACAGATGTCCGTGGAAGAACTGGCTACTTTAAACTGTGGATCTGGATGGGGCGTTGCAAATGAATATTCCCCAATCGTAGGATCAAACTCTGATACGATTCCAGGAGCAGCAGGCGAGACAACCGTAAACTATTTTGATACCTATGGCATTCCATCTATCGTAGTTGCAGACGGTCCTGGAGGAATCCGTGTAAAACAGGAATACGTTGCAAAGAATGTGACAACAGGAGAAGAGGCAACATATTATCAGTACTGTACAGCATGGCCAGTATCTGTGCTGAGAGGACAGACATGGAATACAGATCTGTTAGAGGATGTCGGAGAGGCATTTGCATCTGAATTGGAAGAGATGGGAATTACCATCGTTCTCGGACCAAGCTTAAATATTCACAGAGATCCTCTTTGCGGAAGAAACTTTGAGTATTATTCTGAAGATCCACTGATTTCCGGAACAATGTCAGCAGCAGTGACAAACGGTGTACAAAACACAGAAGGTGTCGGCGCATGTCTGAAACATTATGCAGGAAATAATCAGGAGACAGACAGAAATACAACAAACAGTGTTATCAGCGAACGCGCGCTGCGTGAGATTTACCTGAAAGGATTTGAAATTGCAGTAAAATCTTCTCATCCAATGTCCATTATGACTTCCTACAACCTGATCAATGGCGTACCTTCTGCAGACAGCTATGACTTATGTACCGATCTTCCAAGAGGAGAATGGGGATTCGATGGTCTGATTATGACAGACTGGAACGGAGGATCTTCCACACCAGCATTCTCTATGCACGCAGGAAACGATATGATCATGCCAGGCGGCGCAGAGAGAGCAGAAAATATTCAGGGCGGCGTACAGAATCTTGCACCGGCATTTGATGAAAAAGGACAGGTAGCTTTAAAGACAACCATTATGTATGGAACAGTAGAAGTATCTTCTGCACAGTGGGGCGAATTTGTTCTCGACGGAAACGGAACAGAAGAAATCGTGGCAGAACTGGGCGAAGGATACACAGCAACAGTCAATGACAAAGGTGAGATTCTTGTAAACGACGAACCGATTTACAGAGAATATGAGTCCAATCCTTGGGAAGGAACTGGCGAATTTAAGAATCCAGTGACAACAGAAGTGGCATCTGTAAGTGAAGATGGAAAACAGATTACATATCGTGGAACATATCCAGAAGATTCAATCTGTATTGGCGATATTCAGAAATCAGCAATCAACAACTTAAGAGTGATCATGAATTCTATCGCAATGGAAGAGTTCTATGGAGAAGATCAGGTGACAATCACAAAATGGGCAGAAGGAAAAGAACTGACAACTCCAGTAGCTGTTGAGAAAAGTGAAGTAAAATAAAAAAATAAAGTTTTGACTAGATAAAGGGCATCCCAAAAGCGAGAATGTACTGACCCCCAAAAGTTAGACTAAAATCTAACGATTGGAGGTCGGTATTT
>CBCTVZ010000030.1:0-22437 GCA_965150505.1 uncultured Robinsoniella sp.
TTTGAACGAAAAGTCCTCTTTTTTCATAGAGACTGTTATTTCACAGCCCCCTTTCCCGCCTATGTTTGTTGTAAAATGAAAAAAAATACGATATACTAGTACAAAAGTAAAAGAAGAAACGAGGAATAACATTTGAAATCAAAGACAATGCGTACCATTTTGCAGGCTCTTTCTTATGGAAATATTGAGGTAGAGGGCGCAAGAAGGCTGGCTGATTTAAAAAAATTAGACCCGATGCGGATTTTTGTGAAAAAGTTGGATGCTGAGGTTTATAATGGAGATCATCAGATACCGATTCGTCTGTATTTTCCTTCTGAGGAGACAATGAAAAGAGGAACAGGAAAGGGACATACTCTTCCAGTGCTGCTTTTTTTTCACGGTGGAGGATGGGTTACAGAAAGTGTTGAAAATTATGATCGAGTATGCGCGCAGATGGCAAGAGCGACTGGCCAGATTGTGGCATCTGTGGAGTATCGTCTTGCGCCGGAATATCGTTTTCCGATTGGCTTGTATGATTGCTATGAAGCTGCAAAAGCAATTTATACAAATAAATTTTTATTGAATGTAGACCCAAATCAGATCACAATTATGGGAGATAGCGCTGGAGGAAATCTGGCAGCAGCGGTCTGTACGATGGCTAAAGATACAAAAGAATTTTGTCCGAAAAGACAGATATTAATTTATCCGGCGCTGAATAATTGTTATACAGAAGAATCACCTTTTGAATCCGTTCATGAAAATGGGGAAGGGTATCTTTTGACAAGTGTAAAGATGGAAGATTATCTGAACTTATATCAAAGTACACAGAAAGATCGAGAAAATCCATATTTTGCTCCAATTTTGGAACAAGATTTAAAGGAAATGCCGGATACATTGATTTTGACAGCAGAGTTCGATCCATTAAGAGATGAGGGGGAGGCATATGGAAAGAAACTTCAGGAAGCAGGAAACTATGTGGAGGTATATAGAATCAAGGAAGCGCTGCATGGATATTTTGCATTAGGAATTAAGTTTTTTCACGTAGAAGAAAGTTTTCGTTATATCAATCAATTTTTAAAGAGGGGGCAATGAAATGTCAGTTTCAGGACATTCACAGTGGAGAAAATTAGATAATGCGGCGCTGGCATTTCCAGCTGTTACAGGAAAAAATGATACAAGAGTGTTTCGATTTTACTGCAAACTGAAAGAAGAAGTGGATGGAGATATTTTACAGCAGGCGCTTGAGAGGACAATAGAGAAATATCCGTTGTATCAGGCTGTGCTTAGAAAAGGATTATTTTGGTTTTATCTGGAGCAGAGAGAGATCAAAGCGACTGTAAAAAAGGAGGATCGTCCTCCTTGTAGTAAGCTGTATATTCCAGATAAAAAAAGTCTTTTATTTGAGGTTTCTTATGAAAAAGAACGGATTAATTTTGAAGTATTCCATGCTTTGACAGACGGAACAGGAGCAATGAAATTTTTAAAAGAATTAGTGAAAAATTATCTGATTTATGCTCATACAGAAGAAGAATTTCCTGATTTACCAGAGGAAGAAGATGTGACAGAAAAAGATCATGAAGAAGACAGTTTTTCACAATATTATTCTGAAAAAATACCGAAATTAAAAGAGAAAAAAGAGACGGCTGCAAGGATTCCGGGAAGGCGGCTTCCTCAGGAAGAAATGCACATCACAGAGGCTGTAATCTCTGTAAAGGAGACGTTGGAAAAATCGAGAAAATATGGGGTATCTTTGACGATATTTTTGACAGCAGTGATGTTATGTGCCATTCAAAAAGAGATGCCTAGAGAAAAGATAGGAAAATGGATTAGCTTGATGGTTCCAGTTAATCTGAGAAATTATTTTCCATCTCAGTCTATGACAAACTT
Source organism: uncultured Robinsoniella sp. (assembly GCA_965150505.1). GTDB lineage: Bacteria > Bacillota > Clostridia > Lachnospirales > Lachnospiraceae > JAGZHZ01. The sequence goes on from CBCTVZ010000030.1 coordinate 1,867, forward strand.
TTTTGGATGGATTGAGGTGGGCTATCATTTTGAAGAACAGACAAAGTTTGAAGATGTGCTATTTGATGTCAAAGATCAGTTTGAAAAAGAGTTGACAAAAGAGCGCGTTGGAATGAGAATGAATGATTGGGTGCGATTGGAAAAAAATTTTTTCCTGCGAATAGTCCCATTGGAACTGAAATCATTATTTCTTCAGATTGGCGCAAACTTTGGAGGAAAAAGTATCACAGCTGTTTTCTCTAATATTGGTGTCATTCGTATGCCACAAGCATATGAAAAATATATTGAGCGATTTGGAATTTTTACAAGTACAGGTGGATTTCAGCTTTGTACTTGCTCTTTTCAAGATCAGCTTGTTTTAGGCTTTACATCTAAGATTCCAAGTATGAATATAGAACGAAATTTCTTTCATATTTTGAGACAGCAAGGCGTAACGTGTGAAGAACAGAAAAATGAATTTCCAGGTTACAAAAGAGAAGAAAAAGAGACAGGAAAAAAGATTTTTCAAATTTTTTCATTTCTTTGTATTGTGCTTGCCGTATCAAGCTGTATGATAAATTATATTTTAGATAAAAAAATTAGCTACGCTGGATTTGTGACAGTAGGATGTTTTTGTACATGGCTAGTTGTGACTGTAGGATATAAAAAGCGGAGAAATTTATTGAAAAATAGTATGTGGCAGTTAGTGATTGTCTCGATTATTGCGGTATTGTGGGATTATTGGACAGGATTTAGAGGCTGGTCTGTGGATCTATTGATTCCGCTCGCTTCTATGGCTGTTTTGTGTTCCGTTCCTGTGATTGCAAAGATACGTCATTTGGAACAGGAAGAATATCTGTTTTATTTTGTTCAGATCAGCGTATATGGACTGATACCATTTCTTTTATTGCTGTTTGGAATTGTAAAATTGCCATATCCTTCTGTAATCTGTTCAGGAATCAGTTTTTTAAGTTTAATTTGGATTGCCATATTTCGCGGAAAAGAATTGATACAGGAAGTGCATAAAAAATTTAGAATGTAAAATGTAAAATAGAAAAATAGGAATAAAATAATAAAAAAAGCATTGCAAGACAGGGGAAAAATCAAGAAGCAATGCTTTTTTTGCGTGCATATATTTTTAAAATATATAATATCTATCAACTAAAATTTAACTGAATTTTTACTAAAATAATACGAAAGATTGATAGTATAGTTCAACTAAAATGAGTATGATATAGATGCAAAACAACACACATATCAATCAACTGAAATGGAATGATAAGGTTTGATTTTTTGAAAAGGGAAGAGCTTTATATACCGCATAATAAGAGAATATTGTATTAGAATTATGAGCGAAAAAGCAGACCATATTTTTCAGTATTTTGTGATGAAAGGAAAACAGATAATGAGACGCAGAAAAAAAGTTACAGCAAAACAGATGATGAAAACAGCCGGTTCTTTGATTTGTATGACAGCGCTTATGATGGGAGGAATGCCATCTGTAATGGCAGCATCAGAAAATGAAAATGTCAATGGAGGCGTACTTACTTACGAAGAAGCAGATGAACTTTTAAGCCAGACAGCAGGAAAATCACTGTCACAGATTGTATTAGAATATGGTGTCAGCAATTATTCATATGATACGATTGATTTATGTGGAGGAAATTCCCATATGCAAGGTATTTGTGTAGATGATAATATGGAATATCTGTACTTTTCTTACACAAGTTCACTTGCAAAAGTAGATATGAAAACAGGTGAAGTTGTCGGATCAGTTGGTGGATTTGGGGAAGGAAGTTTTGGAACTCCAGGAGGAGCGCATTTAGGAGATTTGGCATATTATGATGGGAAAATTTATGGATCTTTAGAGTACAAAGAACCAGGAAAGAAATTTTTTATCGCTGCATTTGACGAAGACTATATTACAGAAACAGGAATGGATATGAAAGATATGCCGGAAGGCGTCGATGGGATTCTTTTAAAAGAACCAACAGAAGATTTTCGTGATCCGTTGAATGATTATGATGAAATCATTGCTACAAATACAACAGAGACAGAAAAATCAGATGGTTTTGCTGAAAATGAGCAGAATTTAGGTCATAAACTTGGATGTTCTGGTATAGATGGCGTTGCATTTGGAAATATGCCAGGAGATGACAGCGGAAAGACATATATGTTTGTTGCCTATGGAATTTATGGATGGGAAGACCGATATGATAATAATTATAATGTCATTCAAGTATATGATCCAGAAGATTTCCACACAGAAGAATCTCGTGGAAAATGTCTGCGCCGTTTTACATATGAAAGAGGAATCTCAAGCGATGTAGATATGGAAGGTGACGAATATCTGGAAGCATGTGATACGTTGTATGTATGGACGGGAACGACAAATTATGGATCACAAAATCTGGATGTAGATAGAGATACAGGAGATCTTGTTTTATATACTTATGAAAATACAAAAGATGGATGGACAGACAAAACATTGTATGTGATTGATCACACAAAAGAACCTGTTTTGGAAGAATTAGAGGTAGGACAGAGCAATACTGGAAATAATCAAGAAGCTTTAGAAAAGGCAGAGAGTTATAAAATTGATACCGATAATGATGGAACAGCAGACTCTTACCCTACGATAAAAAGAGCATTATTGAAATGTGTTTGTGGAAATGACTGTCAGGAACAGGAGTGGAGCGATACAGGAAAAACAGCTATGATTTGTGGAGCTACTATACCAGGAAAAGCTACATTTGGAATCACATCGTTGGATAATGTATATTATTTGGTATCAAATGGTGAAACAGGAGCAGATCTGTATAGAAGAGATGAAAACTATAACTATACAAGAATGACAGTATCTGCTGCATTAGAACAGGCAATAATGGACGCTGGTAAAATGAAAAAAACAGAATATACAGATGAGGCTTGGGAGGCAATACAAAATGCAGTAAATGCGGCAGCAACATTAAAAGAGACTCAGGAGACACAGGCAAAAGAAACCATGATAAAAAATAGTGCAGATGCAGCATCTGTTATTGCTCAGTTAAATGCAGCACTCTCTCAGTTCAGTACAGAAAACAAATAAAGTTAAGGAACTGAAAATATAAGTTCTATACCATCGAAGTCCTATATGGAACTTCTTGGTATGGAACTTATTTGTTTTGTATAAGCAAAAAAATATTCGATATTTTACAAGCTATTTTTAGAAAAAAACTGCATGAAAATGCTGAAATTGTATGAAAACGATTTCAAAATAAAAAATATTACGATAAAATATAGAAAAACTAGAAATTATTTTGAATAATACTGTATAAATATAAATAAAATTCTGGTGAAATACTTATAAAAATAAAAAGACTGAAAAATAAAAGAAAAATATAGAATTATGAAAACTATACAAAAATATAGAAATAAATTCGGAAATTATGTCAATATACAATATAAAAATAAAATGATAGTATAGGATTCATAGAAAACGTGTAATATTTTTAGAAAAATCGGAAATAAAATTGGACATATTTGGATGAATAAAAAGCATATTATGGTATATTGAGATAGAATTGGTCACTATTTTTTGAAACCGGTTTCATAAAAATATTCATGAAGGCGTAACTAGAAACAAAAATATGATTGAAAAATCAAGGTATCACGATCCTTAAAACAATATCGCAAATTCATAAATATGATGATCGGCCGGGTTGAATGAGCAGATATTGGACGGGGAAAATAAGCAGAAAGGAGAACTATTTTATGAAAAAGAAACTTTTATCCATGGCACTTGCAACCACTCTTATGGGGACATTATTAGCACCTACAACTGCTTTTGCAGCTCTGGATGATTACAACATCGTCACAAATGCAGAGACAAATAAAGTTATTTTTGATACAGATATGGGATATTTTGGAGACGATACATATGCTCTGTTTATCTTATTGCAGGCGGATGCAGCAGGCTGGATTGATCTGGCAGGTATCACTTCTGTTGGTGGAAACGTAACTGTAGCAGAAGGAACAACAGCGATCTTAAATCAGTTAGAAGCAGTTGGACGTGAAGACGTTCCAGTATATATGGGAACAGATATTCCGTTTATGGGACTGTATGATGATGCGACAATCGCAGCAAATGGATTAAAACGAATCAAGAGTATGCAGAAAGTACTCGATTATGGCAATACGATTTCCTATGATAATTTAGGAGATTTGGAAAATGAGACATGGGGATACAGCTCATTAAAACCAGAAGAAAAACCAGCTTGGGAATTTATGGTAGAACAGGTAAATGAACATCCGGGCGAAGTGACAATTATGGCTGTTGGAGCTTGTACAAACGTAGCAATGGCTATTATGAGTGACCCTACATTTGCAGAGAAAACAGCAGGTATTTATTACATGGGCGGTGCGATTGATGTACCTGGAAATGATACGCCATGTGCAGAACGTAACTGGTATTATGATCCTGAGTCTGTAGATATCTGTCTGCGCGCAAACTTCCCGAAACAGGTCATTGTTCCTCATGATATCTCCTATAATCAGAAACTGACGAAAGAGCTTGTTGAGAATCTTGTTGAGAGCGGCGACACAGCATACAATAAACTGATTGAAGAACACGCATACCCAACATTTGTTGAAAATCCAGACAGAAGACAAAGCTTATGGGATGCACAAGTTCCAGGAATCTTCCTTTGCCCAGATCTGATCTCCAAAACAGATGTAAGAGATGTTGCAATGGTAACGGATATGGGTTATGCGTATGGTGAGTCTGTTGCATGGCCAGAAGGAGAAGGTCCAGAGAAATCCACTACATGTACAGTTGTTTATGATGTAGATGGAGAAGCTTATTGGAATTTTGTAGCAGAACTGTACGGAGCAGATTTTTCAGCAGCTGAATAAAGAAAAAGATAATTAGACATCATACAAGTAGGATATAAATGATATACTGCATCATATTTCTTGTAATGTATCTTTTTAACCTCCCTTATTAAAAATTATTCCGTGGCAAGCGGGTTTTCTGTAAAACGAGTTCATTTTCCCTTTTTATTTGCAAATCACAGAAGACAGTTTCCACGGAATATTTTTTTATAAAATATGATTAAGAGAATAAAAATAAATTATTTCCAAGCCATTTATCGTTTGCGGTGAATGGCTTTTTTATATTATACAAAATTTTAAAACTTTTTAAATGCAAGATAAAAATTGCAAATGTCATATATAATTGACAATTTGAATAAAAAAGAATATAATGAAGACAGATAAACATAAAGGATAATAAAATAAGATAAAATGAAGAATTTAAAATTAAAGATGGCAAGAATGGAAAAAGGGATTTCGCAGATTGATCTTGCAAAAAGAATAGGGGTGACAAGACAGACAATAGGAATGATTGAATCCGGAGATTATAACCCATCTCTGAAACTTTGTACAGCAATCTGTCGAGAATTAGGAAAAACTTTAGATGATTTGTTTTGGGAGGATTAGGCAGTGAAAAAATATCTAGATGAACGTCAGGAACAGATCGTGAATCATATAGGTTCTTGTGCTTTTTTAGTGATGTTTATAATTTGCGCAATCAGTATTATAGTCCAGATGATATTTTTTGGGGAGGATTTAAAAAGTGTTGCGGGGGAGACTGTTACAATGATAGGAGGGGGAATTGTTTATATTATTTTAAGTGTAAGAGAAGGTGTATTTCTAAAAAAAGGCAGCATTTTGACAATTAAAGATCATCTTTTGTACAGCATTATATTTTCTGGCATTTTCAGTGTCATTTTTTATTTTACAATTCGTGGAAAAGGTGCAGAAGAGATTCAGGCTGGGAAATATGCAGGTATGTTTTTCGGGGGAATTATGATTGTGGGATTCCTGATCTCTTTGGCTATTGGAAAATGTACAGAGGTTTTTTTAAAGAGAGAAGAAGAAAAGTATAAAGATAAAGAATAAAAAAGAAAAGGGGGATCATTATGGGAGAAAGCAGACCAGTAAAATTATGTTCTGTTAGAAGCAGAATTGAGGCAGAAATGATGATTGATATTTTAAAACAAAATCAGATTCCCTCTTATCGAAAGCCTATAGGAAGCGCTGAAGTGATGGATATTTATACCGGAAATTCTATGTTTGGTGAAGATATTTTTGTAAGTCAGAACGATATTGACAGAGCAAGAGAAGTAACGGGAGAACTCTTTCAAAACAAGAATGAAGAAAGATGTGAGGCACAGCAAAAGCAGTCCAGTACGGGAAAAATTATAATTGTAGCCGTCCTTGTGGTTTTTGCAGCGGTGATGGGATGGATTTTCTTCTTTGGAGTCTAAACGAGAAGAACTTTTTGGGCGAGTAAACTATTAAGTGTGCAAAAGAAATAAAAAAAGTTTTGTCTAAAAATTGAAGAAAAAGGAATAATTAATTGTAAAAGAAGATATCAATAAAAATATCATTATAGCGAAAGGCAAATCTGAGAATGGTTTGCCTTTCGCTTTTTTGTTTAAAAATTTTAGTAATGATAGACAGCTCTTTTTTTCATGATAAAGGCCAAAGAAACGATGCAGGCGATCAATTCTGCCACAACAATCGAAATCCAAATACCATCGATTCCGAGAATCAAAGGCAGCAGTAAAACGGATGCGACCTGAAAAACAAGAGTACGCAAAAAAGAAATCAATGCGGAAATCAATCCATTGTTCAATGCAGTGAAAAAGGAAGAAGCAAAAATATTGATACCTGCAAAGAGGAATGAGAACGAATAAATAGTAAATCCTCTCACTGTCAGTTCCAGAAGATCCAAGTCATAGCTGACAAAGATTTTTGAAAGCGGTCTTGCCAGAAATTCAGATAGAGCAAGCATACTGAGTGAAGAAAAAATTAAAATCCGAAAACTCTTTTTTAGCAGACTTTTTAGCTCTCCATGATTTTGAGCGCCGTAGTGATAGCTGATTACAGGCGCTGTACCGATAGAATAGCCGATGAAGATAGCAAGAAAGATCATGTTGACGTACATCAGAACACCGTATGCGGCAACTCCGTTTTCACCAGCGTATTTGATCAGCTGTATATTGTAAAGCATACTGACAAGGGACATCGAGATATTAGACATCAGTTCAGAAGAACCGTTGATACAAGCTTTCCATAAGGCGCGGCCATCAAATTTTGTTTTACCAAGCTGTAGAAGACTTGTATTTTTTCTTGAAAAATAAAGCAGTGGAATCACACCGCCAAGTGTCTGACTCAGAGCTGTCGCTGCAGCGGCACCGGCAAGTCCCCAGTGAAATACAGCCATAAAAAGCGCATCTAAAATCATGTTTGCTACTCCGGATATAACTGTGACATACAGTCCAAGGTTCGGCTTTTCAGCAGTGATAAAAAAACTTTGAAATTCCATCTGCAAAATAAAACCTGGCACAGCTAAGATGACAATACGGCCGTATAGAACGCATTGGTCAAGCAAAATTCCTTCTGCTCCCATAAGCTGGGCAATCGGTCGGATCAGAAAAAAAGAAAGTCCAGCGATTACGATACCTAAAATAAAAGAAACGTATACAAAGAGAGAAAAAAGCTCATTTGCTTTTTTTAACTTATTTTCACCCATTGTTTTTGCAATCAGGGCGCTTCCTCCTGTGCCGAACATAAATCCGACAGCGCCTAGTATCATTAGAAACGGCATAATAAAGTTGACAGCCGCAAATGGTGTCTTTCCTACAAAATTGGAGACAAAGACACCGTCCACCACACCATAGATGGAAGTGAAAATCATCATGATGATGGATGGAAATGTGAAACGCAATAATTTTTTATATGTAAAATGATCAGATAATTGAATACGCATATTTCCTCCAAAAAAATATATATTTATAATACATCGCAGAATATTTATGGGAACAAAAATTTATTGATTATAGAATAAAAGATTTTTTGCCCATTGCGTGTTAAAGATGTTTTAGTTCATTTTTAAATGCAGCTACATAATTCTGAATTGCATCAAAATATTGTTGTTTTGCTTCAGAAGACCAAGAGTCAAAAATTCGATTCTCAATATCAATAATTTTTGCAACAGTTTGTTCGCACAGTTGCTTTCCCTTTTCTGTCAGAAAAACCATCTTTCTTTTTCCATCAGAAGCCTTCAGATAGAGAATATCATCCGCTTCCAACTTGCGGATAGATGAATTGATTGTCTGTTTGCTCAGGCATGTTAAGACACAGATGTCATTTAAAAGACAGCTTCCGCCTTCGTTGCAGAGCGTATACAAAATAATCGTAGAACTGTCAGACATTCCCAGTTTCAGAGAGGCCTCATGATAGACTGCGTCTAATTCACTTTGCAGATAGTTAAAATGTTTTAGAGATTCAGAGATTTTGATATTCATAGAATTTCCTCCAGTTTGTCTTTGGTATGAAATCGGACGAAAATATTGTAGTACGATTTCGGACTATTGTCAATGGAGAAAATTTTTGTATAAAAAATGTATAAAACAGACAGAAAGCAGATAAAAAATACAAAAAAATAGACAAGTCTTTTAGAATGTGATATCATTTTTACAAACATAAAGGTAAGGAAGCTTATACATTTAACAGAGGGCATAAAGATGGCAGTCATTGCTGATATGTTTTCTATACTAAGAAATAAGAGGGTTTAAGGTTATGCTACAGATTATTGAAACAATCAATAAGGCAGTCAATGATTTTGTCTGGGGTGTTCCCGCTATGATTTGCATTATCGGTGTCGGATTATATCTGACAGTGCGAACGAATTTTTTACAAATTCGCAAGTTCCCTTATGCAATGAAAACAACGGTCGGAAGAGTATTTAAAAAGAAAGATGCTTCAGATGGGGCATTGACACCATTTCAGGCAGTCTGTACAGCTCTGGCTGGTACAGTTGGAACAGGAAATATTGCCGGAGTAGCCGGAGCAATCGCAATCGGAGGTCCAGGAGCAGTATTTTGGATGTGGGTGTCCGCTTTGCTTGGAATGTGTACCAAATTTGCAGAAGTAACACTAGCCGTTCATTATCGTGAAAAAAATGAACATGGCGATTATGTAGGCGGTCCAATGTACTATATTAAAAATGGTCTTGGAAAAAAATGGCATTGGCTGGCAGTGATTTTTTGTATTTTTGGTGTGATGACCGTATTTGGAACAGGAAATGCAACACAGGTCAATACCATCACAACAGCAATCAATTCTGCTCTTCAGAATTATAATATTCTTCCAAAATCTGCTGTGGATACGTTCAATCTGGTAATGGGAATTGTACTGGCTGTGCTGGTAGGAGTGATTCTTTTAGGAGGAATTAAGAGAATCGGAAAAGTGACAGAAAAATTAGTTCCTTTTATGGCTTTACTTTATATTCTGTTGGGAATTGGAGTCGTAGTTTTAAATATCAAAAATGTACCGGAAGTATTTTCTTCTATTGTATATGGCGCATTTAATCCTCAGGCTGTCACAGGCGGAATTGTGGGAAGCTTTTTCTTAAGCATGAAAAAAGGTGTTTCAAGAGGAATTTTTTCAAATGAGGCAGGACTTGGAACAGGTTCTATCGCACATGCGTGCGCAGATACAAAAAATCCAGTACATCAGGGATATTTTGGAATATTTGAAGTGTTTACGGATACAATCGTCATCTGTACATTGACAGCGCTTGTTATCTTGTGCAGTGGTGTGCCAGTAAATTATGGTGAAGCAGCTGGCGCAGAATTGACCATTTTAGGATTTACTTCCACATATGGAAATTGGGTTTCTATTTTTACAGCGGTTGCAATGTGCTGTTTTGCATTTTCAACCATTATTGGATGGGGACTGTATGGCGCTAGATGTATCGAGTTTTTATTCTCTTCTAAAATGATCAAACCATTTATGGTGATCTATTCTCTGGTGGCAATCATTGGAGCAACGATGGATTTAGGACTTTTGTGGAGCATTGCAGAGACATTTAACGGATTGATGTCCATTCCGAACTTGATCGCATTGTTCTTACTTTCTGGAACAGTCGTAAAACTGGTAAAAGAAAGTCAAAAGACAAGAAAAAAATAAAATTTTAAAATGCCAAATCTCAGACAGAAAAAGATATTCTGAAAGAGATTTGGCATTTTTTGTAAAATAAGAGAACGATAACAGAATGATAAAAGAAAAAATATAAAAGAAAAAATATAAAAGAAAAAATATAAAAGAAAAAATATAATAGAAAAATTAGAGCAGTACAAAGTGATTGTTAAATTATGATTCAGAAAAGGAGTAGATCTTTCCTTTTGGAAATACAATCGTTATTTTTGTATACTCGTTTTCTTTGGAATCCATGCTTAATTGAAGACCAAGTCTGTCACACAGCTTTTTTGATAGATACAGTCCCATACCAGTTGAATTTGCTTTTTTTCTATTAGAACCGGTAAAACCTTTTTCAAATACTCTTGCTTGTTCCGACTGTCTGATACCACAGCCATTGTCCAAAAGAATAAGGGAGATGCTTGTATCATGATCCAAAGCGTATATGGTCAGTTTATTTTCGGATTTATTAAAATATTTGATAGAATTTTGAATGATCTGTGAAAAGATAAAACTGAGCCACTTTTCATCTGTATATACGGTATGATCCATAGAATGAAGATCTACCGTCACTTTTAATTCCATTAAGGAATGACGAAATTTTAAAATGACGCTGTGCATCACTTCTTCGAGATTCAACGGTTTTACAAAATAATCTTTTTCGGGATTTTCACTTCTGGCGTAATACAGCATCTGTTCTACAAGCTGAAAGATTTTATCGGTTTCTTTTTTCAAGGTGTAATTTTTAGAATTATCGAAAGTCAGCGACAATGCTCCGATTGGAATTTTAATCTCATGGGCAAAACTTTCTACATATTCCTGATATTCCTGCTTTTCGGTTAAAATGTCACTGATTTTATCATTCATTGCCTTACATGCTTTTTTCAGCGCATAGTAGTATGCGGCGTTTTGAAATTCTTTTGGTTTTTTTAGAATGTCAGCGATATAATAAGTCTCATCGAGATTGTCTGTTAAATGGACAATCCGGTTGTATTCCTTTACTTTTTGTTGATATAGTAAAAACTGAAAGAGGATTTGAATGGTAAGAAAGAGAAAAAGAAATAAAAAAATGTAAAAACGGTCTACCCCATAAAAAAAGAGTAGAAATATCGTGCATATCAAAAAGAAGATCTGAAATAGCAGATCTAGTATTTTTTCTTCTAAAAATGTAAAAAAATTCAAAGTTTCCATCCCTTTCCTCTTATATTTTCTAAAAGATGCGTGATGCCGATTTCACGCATTTTCTTTTTGAGACGCGTCATATTGACAAGCAAAACATTTTCATCGAGATAATATTTATCATTCCATAATTTCTCCAACAATTCATCCTTACTGATAATTTTATCATCATTCATAAAAAAGTAATATAAAATCCGAAATTCATTTCGTGTCAGCTCTGTACTTTTATCGCGATATTTTAAAACAGACAGGTGCAAGTCTAGGATACAGTCTTTTTTTACGATTTCACGAAAATTATTGGGATCGGAAAGCTTTAATGCGCGTTTGATTTTTTCTAATAAAATAAGGGAATCGTATGGCTTGGGAATAAAATCTATTCCGCCTACCTGAATACTTTTTAATTCATCTTCATTTGTATCGCGGCTTGTGACAAAAATAATCGGGACAGAAGAAGATTTTTTTATCTTTTCGCAAACTTCATATCCGTTTTCAAATGGCAAATTGATATCTAATAATACGAGATCTACATCGTATAGCGATAATTCTTTTGGCAGATCTTCAAAATCTGTCAATGTGACAGTATCATATCCGTGACTTTCTAATAGTTTACACAGTTCAATACGGGTGACTTGATCGTCTTCAATAATTGCAATTTTCATAAATATAGTTTCCCTCCGAGTTTTATAAAGGTACAGTAAAACTTGAAAAATTTTAAAGAGGAGAGTCAGAAAGCTGAACTCTCCTCGTTGATATTTCGTTTGAATCCAAGATATGTTGTGATCCAGTAAATTCCATAGATCAGGAAGAAAATAGCAAGACTTCCGATAAAATAGAAAAGATACGTCAGTTTATTTTCCAGAAGAAGCTGATATACATTGTTTACGGACGTTATCATACAGAAACAGCAGATGACAGGATATAAAACGGGGATGCCGAAAAGAATCCATAGTTGCTTGCGAATAGTCCGATACAAGGAAGAATCATTTACGCCAAGTCTTCTCAGAGTGGAATAGCGATATTTATATTTTGCAGCGTCACTTAAAGATTGAATAGCAAGAATCGTTCCAACAGCTGAGATCAGTATAAAAGCGATATACAGACAGATACTTGCCAGCATTGCTGTCATGGTATTTTGTTCTTCAATGGCAGTTCCTCTTACCATCAATCGGTAATATTGACAGTGTACCGTTCCGTCTTCATCTGTTTTACATAATTGGTGCGCCATGTCATGATGAATTTTTTCTTCCAGATTATTTGTTGTCTCTTCAACAGTGTCTACAACAAGATGACTTTCTGATATTTCAAAACCTTCCACACATGGATCTGGAACGACCATCACAAATTGTTCTTCGCTGTTTAAGGTATTCCAGAAAGATTCTGTATCGATGGTTTTGAGATGTAAAGAGAAACCGTTTGACAGCTGAATTTGATGAAGCGCGTCGCAACCATCAACAAGGTACTTTTTTTGGCTGCTTGTGACAATTAAATATTCATCTTCAGACAGCGTTACGGGATCTAGGTTTCTCATTTTTCGCAGCTGATTATAAGCGCTTGATGTGATTACACTGTCAAAATCAGCAAACTGGCTGTATAATGGCTGGATTTGATTTGCCGGATCTTTATAAATATCGTATGATATGGCCTCTTTTATCGTATAATCCTGATCGATTACGTCTATATATTCTGCAAAAGATTCTTTATCATCAAAAAGGCTGACATCGTACGGAGCTTCTAATTCAATGGTGGAATGGTATACTGCTTTGTTGAGACCGGAAAAATTCAGAGCCAGAACAGCAATCAAAATCAGCATAGAAAGTGTCCCGAAGGTAACGCTCATCGTTCTGGCTTTTGATACAAATGTCCGCGCAACAAAAAGATGATCTTTTTGATATTTCAGTTTTGGATTTTTTAAAATCCATGATAAGATCATATCGCTGATAGCAGCAGAAATACCATAGATACTGATAATCAGGCCGATTACACTAAACATGAGATAAGACAGCGTCTCTGTCTGTCCAAAAGTGCTTTCCTGAAAACGTGAGTGCCACAGAGCCAGAGAAGCAATTCCAAGAATAAGATCAAAGACAAAAATAAGATTTCTTTTTCTGGCATTTTGAAACATCTTTTTTTCATTTTGCTTTTCCAGATAAAGGAAATTGTGTATCGTCATTTTTTTGATCTTATGTATCATATGGATCAGAACTAAAGTATAAATGGCGAGAAAATAAATTGCAAGCAGTCCAATCGAAACAGCATGAAAGGAGATAAAAATTACCTCTGGTATTCCTAAAATTTTAACGATCACCAAAGAGATAAACTGACTTAAAATAAAACCGAATGGAATTGACAATAGGAATGCAAAGCAGCCCAAAATCATATTTTCAATCAGAAATAGTTTTGCGATATCTGTTTTCTTTATTCCGAGCAGCATATACGTTCCAAACTCTTTGCTCCTTTTTTCAAACATAAATTTTGTCGTATAGTTGATGAGAAAACAGACAACAAGTACAATGATACAGTTTACGAAAATCAGAACATTTCTAAAAGAATCCATGCCGAAGGATAATGCAGTTACTACATCGGAATTTGATACAAGACTAAAAGCAAGGATCAGGGAAAAAGAAATAGTGATCGTAATTAAATAGATCAAATAATCTTTTAAACTTCGTTTTGCATTTCGATATGCTAATTTACTTAACATTTCCTACTTCACCTCCAAGCAAAGTCAAGATATCGAGGATTTCATTAAAGAAATCTTTTCGTGTCTTTTCACCTTTAAAAATTTCATCAAAAATCCTGCCATCTTTCAAAAATAAAATTCGTTCACAGAAAGAAGCGCAGAACGGATCATGCGTCACCATCAGAATCGTTGCCTGAAGCTCTTTGTTTATGTCGGACATCGTTTCTAAAAGCATTCGGGAAGCCTTAGAATCAAGCGCGCCTGTCGGTTCATCTGCCAGAATCAGTTTGGGCTGATTGATCAATGCTCTGGCACAGGCGCATCGCTGTTTTTGTCCGCCGGAGACTTCATATGGAAATTTTGAGAGGATATCTGAGATTCCTAGTTTGGCAGAGATTTCCTGTACTTTATTTTGAATAAAAGATGGATTTTTTTTGTTGATAATCAGGGAAAGAGAAATATTTTCTTCTATCGTCAAGGTGTCTAATAAGTTAAAATCCTGAAAAATAAAACCTAAATTTTCTCGTCTGAAATCTGCAAAATCTTTTTCTTTTATTTTGGTAATATCTTGATTGTGGATAAAAATATGACCGCTTGTCACGGTATCAATCGTAGAAATACAGTTTAAAAGCGTGGTTTTTCCAGAGCCGCTTGCCCCCATAATAGCAGTAAATTCGCCCTTATCTACCGTCATGGAAATGCCGTCTACTGCCTTTGTGATATGATTTGTATTTGCACCATAATATTTTCTTACCTGATCTAAATGTAATATCTGTTCCATAAAAATCGCCTCATTTTCCTTTCTGAATTGGTATAGATCTATGATGTGGAATCTGATTTGATTATATCAAGATCGAATGTGAAATACACTTACACTTTTGAAAGGAAAAACGATTCGGATTTTTTTGTTGAATTTTAAAATAAAAGAAAAAAATAATAAAAACAGCAAGAAAAGAAATGGAATTTTTAAAAGAAATCAGATATAATAATGGCGTAAAGAACAATGGGTACAGCAAAAAAACAAAAAGCAAAAAAAGAAAGAAATAAAAGAACAAGAAATAAAAAGAAATAGGAGAAGGATGTATGGAAAAATTGACATTGACGATTCCAAAACAAAAAAGCATTGCTTTGATTGCTCATGACGGAAAAAAACAGGAACTGATTGCATGGTGTCAGAAACATAAAGAAATTTTATCACAGCATTTTTTGTGCGGTACGGGAACGACAGCGCGTATGATTACAGATGCCACAAATTTGCCGGTGAAAGGATATAACAGTGGACCGCTTGGCGGAGATCAGCAGATTGGAGCAAAGATTGTGGAAGGTCAGATTGATCTTGTCGTTTTCTTTTCTGATCCTTTGACGGCTGCACCGCATGATCCAGATGTGAAGGCTTTGCTTCGCATTGCACAAGTTTATGATATTCCGATTGCAAACAATAAGGCAAGCGCCGATTTTATAATTACTTCTCCATATCTGACAGAGGAATATGAACATGAAGTAATCAATTTTCAGGAAAATATCAGACAGAGAGCGTTCTCTATGGCAGAAAAGTAAAGTAGAGACAAAAAGAAAACGAAAAATTTTTTTGGAAAAGTCAGAAATATTTATTGACAAAAGTGGAAGCTACAAACTATAATAGTTATAAAATTTTTACAAGTATTTTGAAAAAATAACATTAAAAATGAGCAAAAATGACAAATGCAGCGACGGGGAGGAGTAGACAGATTCTGAATCAGCAGAGAGGAGATGGCAGGTGAAAATCTTCGTGAAGGAACTGAGGAAGTAGCCCTTGAGCAGCAAACCGAACGATAAAATTTTTATCTAGTAGGCTTTGACGTGATTCTCACGTTACAGGGAAGCGACATGAACAATCGTGTCGGAAGAGTGCAGGGAAACTCTGCGAAAATAGGTGGTACCGTGGATTTTTGTCCGCCCTAGGCTTTGATTGGCTTAGGGCTTTTTTTATATCAAGAAAAGAAAAAGGGAGGTCATTTTATGAAACAAATCTCAGGAAATAAATTATTGGTAAAGGCATTAAAAGAAGAAGGCGTGGAAGTTATTTTTGGATATCCAGGCGCGTGTACAATCAATATCAGCGATGAGCTGTATAAACAAAATGAGATTGCGGTTGTTCTACCAAGACATGAGCAGGCATTGGTTCATGAAGCAGACGCTTATGCAAGAACGACAGGAAAAGTAGGCGTTTGTCTCGTGACAAGTGGTCCTGGCGCAACGAATCTTGTGACGGGGCTTGCCACAGCAAATTATGACAGTGTTCCGCTTGTATGCTTTACAGGACAGGTGGAGCGTCATCTGATCGGAAATGATGCGTTTCAGGAAGTAGATATTGTTGGAATTACAAGAAGTATCACAAAATATGGAGTGACGGTAAAAAATAGAGAAGATCTTGGAAGAATTATCAAGGAAGCGTTTTATATTGCAAGTACGGGCAGACCGGGACCTGTTTTGATTGACCTTCCAAAAGATGTGATGTCAGAACTGGGAAGTTCAGAATATCCAAAATCTGTGAATATTCGCGGATATAAACCGAATACAAACGTTCACATCGGACAGTTAAAGAAAGCGCTCAAAATGTTGAATAACGCAAAAAAACCACTTTTTCTGGCTGGTGGAGGCGTAAATATTGCAAGAGCAAACAAGCTTTTTCAGGAAGTGGTAGAGAAGACACAAGTGCCCGTAGTTACAACGGTTATGGGACGCGGATCTATTCCAACAAATCATCCGTTATTTATTGGAAATTTGGGAATGCACGGTTCTTATGCGGCAAATATGGCTGTGAGCAACTGTGATGTTCTATTTTCAATCGGAACGAGATTTAATGATCGAATCACAGGAAAATTGCACGCATTTGCTCCAAATGCACAGATTATCCATATTGATATTGATACGGCATCAATTTCCAGAAATATCCATGTAGATATCCCGATTGTAGCAGATGCAAAAGAAGCGCTTGAAAAAATGGCAGAGTATGTGGAAGAGTGTTCTACAGAGAAATGGCTCGAAGAGATCGCGCTTTGGAAAGAGGAGCATCCATTGTTGATGCGTCCAAGTTCATTAAGTCCGATGGATATTTTAAAAGCAATTAATACACAATTTGATGAGGCAATTATTGTGACGGATGTTGGACAGCACCAGATGCTGGTATCACAGTATGCAGAGATTACAGAAAAGAAAAAGCTGATTATGTCTGGAGGACTTGGAACGATGGGATACGGTTTCCCAGGAGCAATCGGGGCAAAAATTGGAAATCCAGATACGCCAGTCATTGCTATTTCAGGCGACGGAGGAATGCAGATGAATATTCAGGAATTTGCAACCGCTGTTTTGGAAGAACTTCCAGTGATTGCCTGTGTCTTTAACAATGAATATCTTGGAATGGTTCGCCAATGGCAGAAATTATTTTATGGAAAACGATATGCGATGACAAATCTGCGTGCCGGAGCGCTTTCAAGACGGACAGAAGGAGAAGAATATCCGGAATATACGCCTGATTTTGTGAAACTGGCGGAGAGTTACGGCGCAAAGGGAATCCGTGTGACAAAAAAAGAAGAGATTGCCGGAGCATTTGAGGAAGCAAGAAAAAATACGAAGACACCGACTCTGATCGAATTTATTATTGATCCGGAAGAAATGGTTTATCCGATGATTAAACCGGGTGGAACGTTAGAAGATATGATTATGGATTGTTGAGAAGAAAAAAATATTTTCAAATAAGGTTGTATCATGGTATTGGATGAAAGGAACGGGAATCGATATGGAAAAAGGTATGAAGAAAAGATGGATTTCTCTTTATGTAGAAAATCAGGTAGGTGTACTTTCAAAAATTTCAGGTTTGTTTTCAGGAAAATGTTATAATTTGGACAGTCTGACAGTAGGAACGACAGAAGACCCTACCATATCAAGAATGACGATTGCAACGGTCAGCGATGACGAGACATTTGAACAGATCAAAAAGCAGTTAAACCGTATGGTGGAAGTAATCAAGGTGATTGATTTTACAAATATTTTTGTGCGAATGAAAGAAATTTTGTATGTAAAAGTAAGAAAATGTACACCGGAAGATAAGGTAGAGCTGTTTCAGATTGCGGAGACATTTAAGGCGAAAGTGATTGATTATGGAAGAGACAGTCTGCTTTTGGAATTTGTTCAGACTGCTACAAAAAACGATGCCGTTGTAAAATTGATGAAAGAGGAATTTGAGAGTATCGAAGTTGTGCGTGGTGGAAGCGTAGGAATTGAATCCATCAGTATGATGGAAAGATAAAATCAGATCTATTTTCCAGTGAGATTCATTGTTATATGTCTGGAAAATAGATCTTAAAAGGAATAAAAATTTTGAAATAAGAAGAAAGAAGATCAGTTATTTTGGAATAAAATTATTTTATTTTGAAATGCTGATCTTTTTTCCTTTATATAAGACATAGATCAACGTGTAAAGAGCCATGATACCAGATACGGTTGGCGCAATCTTTCCAAGCATTCCAAGATCTGAGGCAAAATATTTTCCAAAGAAATAGACCATCGGGATGCGAAGCAGAAGAGCGCCGGCGCTGCAGCTGATCATGGTCCAGACTGTTTTTTGACATCCGTTTAGATAACCATTCAGGCAAAAGACAATCGCAACAAGGATATAATCATAACTGCAGGAGCGGAAAAATGGGATTCCGGCCGCAATTACATTTTCATCACTGGAGAAGACACGGATCATAGAAGCGGGATTGAACTGTGCCCAGATCCAAAATAAAAAGGAGACAAACAGGGCAAAACTCATTCCATACCACAGGGATTTTCTGGCTCGTTCCGGTTTCCCAGCGCCAATATTCTGCGCTGTGATGGCGGCCAGCGCATTTGCCATTGAGGTAGCAGACAGCATGGCAAAGACATCATATTTGCTGCTGATTCCGACGACAGATGCCGCAAAGACGCCACATTTATTCATCACCGTCATCAGATATAAAAAAGAGATGCGGACCATCATTTCCTGAAAGGAGATTGGGATTCCGACGAAGGCAAGTTCCTTTGCGGTACTTCCTGTGATTTGAAAACTAGAAAGTTTGAAATCAAACAGAAAATGACTCTTTTTCAGATAGAGGATGGATAAAATCATGCTGAATGCTTGAGATAAAACAGTAGCGAGCGCTGTGCCGCTGACTCCCATATGAGCATATTTTACAAAAACAATATCAAGGATAATGTTTAAAAAGCAGGCGATTCCGACAAAGATCATCGGTCTTGTGGAGTCGCCGTATCCTCTTAATATCGCACTGATGGCATTGTATCCGCAGATGAAAATATTTCCGAGAGAGCAGATGGTGACATATTGCGCGGTCAGATCAAAAGCTTCTTTTGGAGTCTGTAAAAGATGAAGCAGAGGATCACGAAATAAAATCATAACGATGGTAAGAAAAACGGCGACGAGAGAAAAGATGGTGAGTGTCGTTCCAATCGTCTGTTTGACACGCGTGAGATTTTTCTGTCCCATATATTTTCCGATCAAAATGGTACTGCCAAGCGTCAAACCTGAGACGAGACTGGTGATAATTTGAGTGACTTGTGTCCCTGTGGAGACTGCGGCGACACTTTCAGAAGCGCAGTATTTTCCGACAACAAAGAGATCGACTGCGCCGTACAGGGACTGTAAAATATTTGCAATTAAAAATGGGATAGCAAATAAAAACAGAGTCTTTACAATACTTCCGTCAGTAAGATTGTTTTTTTTCATAATTAAAATCCTCTTTCCGTTATTTTTCTTTTTATTATAATCATTCTGAAAATGAGTACAAGTGATTTTTAGAAAGCTAAAAACATATTGCGTTTAGGTGATGGGGAATTTGCATAGAGAAGATGGATGAAGATTAAGAGTTTGAAAAAATAAGTTTGTATTTGAAAATTTTGCAAGAATAATTCTGTGATAAAATAAGAGAACAGATCAAAAGAAAAAGGAGAAAATGGAATGAGAATAAGACAGATCAAAGAAGGAAAAAAGGAATATTTGGAGCTTTTGCTTTTGGCAGATGAGCAGGAGGATATGATTGACCGCTACCTCTCAAGAGGAGAGATGTTTGTGTTAGAAGACAATGGCGTAAAAGCAGAATGTGTCGTGACAAAAGAGGGCGAGGGATTGTATGAGATCAAAAATCTTGCAGTCTGTCCGATGTGTCAGAGAAAGGGATATGCCAGAACGTTGATACAATTTTTATTTCAACACTATACGGACTGTGAGACGATGATCGTAGGGACAGGAGACAGTATCTTGACGATTCCATTTTATGAAAAATGTGGTTTTCAGGAATTTAAGAGAGTAAAAAATTTTTTTACCGATCATTACGATCATCCGATTTTTGAGGGAGGAAAGCAATTAGTAGATATGGTATATCTGATGCGAAAACGATGAAGAAGAAAAAATAGAAAAATAATATTATTAACCGTGCAATAGATGAAACTATGGAACGTGATAACCAATAACCTCTGTATAACACATATAAAAACACATATCATTATGTATTGAAAAATACTTTTATATGTGCCATTATAATATTGTCAGGAGAAATTGACATGAAAAGTTATTCATAAATTAAATTCTTTCGTTTGCCATAGGCGGAAACCCACTACCTTCAGGTGGTGAGAGGAGCCTTGTGAATCTTTAGCCATTAACCCTGACTCTCAATATACTTTTGTAT
>CBCTVZ010000031.1:0-22229 GCA_965150505.1 uncultured Robinsoniella sp.
TGACAAAATAAGAATAAGTTTTGCTTAAGTTTATGATGTTGGGCTAAGCCGGTGGTCTTGACTGTTAAAAGATCAAGAAGATTTCATAAAATAAATAAAACGATCTGAACAGTAAAATCTTATCTACATTTAATTCTTACAAAATTTTTCTAAGAAATAAACAATCAATCTGTTATAAATTTTTTTGATAAAAAACTGGCATATTGAAATTTTGGGAGTATAATAGAGTCGAATTGAAAACAGAAAAAACTAGGAGATGAACGAAATGACAGCACAAGAAAAGCTGTTAAAAGCATTAGATATTAAATATTCCTACCGTCTTGCAAAGAGAATGGAAGAAAAAAAGACAAATCCACTTTTAGGATATCGCACAGCAGGATCATGGGCGGAGATTGAGACAGGAGATATGCTGAAAGCAGAGATGGAAGAGATTGGGCTTTCAGAAGTAAGAAAAGATGAGATTACAGTGGATTCCTGGGATTTTCAGAAAGCAGAATTAGAATTTGAAGATGGAGACGGCATTACAAGAAAGTTTCAGCTTGGGGCATATCAAACCCAGTTTGTGACAGATGGAAAAGAAGAGATGTCTTTGGTCTATGCTGGAAGAGGAACAGAAAAAGATTATGAAGGGCTGGATGTAAAAGGAAAATTAGTCTTAGTTGACATTAACCAGAGAGAAGAATGGTGGATTAATTTTCCAGTATATCAGGCATATTTAAAAGGAGCGAAAGCTTTAATTGCAGTTCAGGCAGGCGGATATGGAGAGATTGACGAAAAGGCATTGAATGCACAGGATATTGCAGGTCCAAAAGAAGCAGCAGCTTTTTCAATGTCTTGGGAAGATGCGCAGATTGTGAAAGCAGAATTAAAGAAGAAAAAAGAAATCCGTGTTTTGTTTGATGCGATTTCTCATGTAAAACAAAACCAGAAAACATATAATATTGTTGGAACGATTCCAGGAAAAAACAAAGAGAGAATGATTTTGCTTTCAGCCCATTATGACTCTTATTTTGATGGATTTCAGGACGATAACACGGCTGTCTCTATGATGTTGGGAATTGCAAAAGGTTTTATTGACAGTGGATACAAACCACAAAATACCATTCTGTTTTGTGCGCTTGCGGCAGAAGAATGGGGAGTAGTAGATTCAAAATATGACTGGTCATCGGGGGCATATGAACAAGTCTTTACCGCTCATCCAGAATGGAGAAAAAAAGTAATTGCTGATTTGAATTTTGAACTTCCTGCTTTAGCACATGGGAAAAAGGATGCCATTCACAGTACATATGAATATGTAAAATTTTTAAGAGAATTTTTAAAAGAAACAAAAGATTTAAAAATACCAGAGGCATATCCGGAAGGAATCGAGATTCAAGCCCCGATTGAGACGTGGTCCGATGATTTTTCGATGGCGATTGCGGGGATTCCTTCTATGGTCAATGAATTTAGCACAAGTTCTTTTATGGAAACACATTATCATTCGCAATTTGACAACGATATCTATTATGATGAAGAAGTATATCGTTTCCACCATGAGCTGTATGGATGTTTAGTTTTACATTTGGATCAGCTTGCAGTTGTTCCGCTTGATTTTGAAAATGTGATGGTTCATTTAGAAAAGAGTCTTTCAAAAGAGTGCTGCGCAGAGACCGGAGCGCCACTGCAAACCTTAAACCATAAAATTCAAGAAGTAAAAGAACTGAGTCATACGATTTATGAAAAAATTGACCAAGTCAATCAAGAGTATAAGAAGTGGATCAAAGAAGGCGATGAAGAAAAAGCCGGAGAACTTTACGGTAAGATGAGACAGACAGAAAAGAGATTATTAACGTTGTTTCAGACAGAACAAGATAGATTGGTTCGCTTAAACTGGCATGATGAGGTCCTTTTTCCTCAGGAATCCGTACAAAATAATTTGTTTTATCTAAAAAATGCCATTTCTTATTTAAAAGAAAAAAATTTAACATCTGCGTTACAGTCTCTGTACAATATTGATAATAATAGATACGCATTTTTGTTTGAAGAAGCGGTTTATCAGCATTTTACAGAATACGTTTTGCATCAGCCAAAAGAGAGATTAAAGTGGGGAGCTGGAAGAATCACGCATCATGAGAATTTATATCGGCTTGTGAAAACATTGATGAAAAAATCAGAAGACGATTTATTTGAGGAAGAAATTGATTATTTGGAAAAGGTAAGAGAACAACAGAAGAAATATTATGTGGAAGATATTTTAGACGTGATGGATGCGGTAGATGAGATGAAAAAAATTTTACAGGAGATAAAAGAGGACAGATAGAGTTATGGAAACACAGAATTTGTATCGAGTGACAAAGGAAGAGGAACTAGAAAGAGTAAAAGAATTATTGACGGTCTGCTTTGCAGAAGATCCGCTGTATTGTCATCTGATTCCAGATGAGGATACTAGGAAGCGGTTGTTGCCGGAGTTATTTTCTTGTGACTTGACTGAATTTTATGAGACGTGTCAGATTTATGCGGACAGTTCGGAGATAAATGGTATATTGATTGTATCCGATGAGGCAGAACCATACAATTTATTCAAATACTATCTGACAGAGACGCAGGCAGCATTGCGGACAGACGGATATTTGATAAAAGAAGATCCTACATTGAAAACATTCTGGAATTTTATCATGGGGAGAGACTATTTGAATTCGAGATGGACCGATCAGCTTCACCAAAACAATCGTCTTCATATCATCTATTTAGCGGTCAATCCAGAAATGCAGCACCATGGAATTGCAGCGCAGATGATGGAGGAAGTCATTGATTATGCCGATCAGAACCATATGATGATTTCGTTAGAGACACACAATGAAAAAAATGTAGCGATGTATGAGCATTTTGGATTTAAGTTATTTGGAATTGTAAAAAAACATTTTGAATTGAAACAATATTGTCTGATCCGACAAGTGCAGTAAGCGTGAGAAGTTGACTTTTTCGCATTATTCAGATAAACTTAATTTATTTTAAGAAAAGGTACAAGAATTTAAGTTAGAAATTTGATAAGATAAAACCAGAAATCACAATAAGATGAAGTGATCAAAAAAAGAAAAAATAAAAAACAGGAAATACAAAATAAAAAAGATAAGATATCAATGAATATGAACTGCAGACAAATGCAGATACATAAGAAAGTATAAAGAAATAACAGAAACATAAAGAAATACAGCAACATCACAAAATAACAAGCACATAAAAAATAATAGCAACATCACGAAATAACAAGAGCATAAAAAATAACAACAACATAACAAAATACAAAAACATAAAAAATTAACAGCAACATATGGAAATTATAAAATGAAAACAAGAAAATTTTAAAGGAGGGATTCTTATGAAAAATAAGAAAATAATTGGTGCAACGCTGTGTGGATTGTGCCTGATCATGGGAGCGTCTATGACATCACTCGCAGACAGCAGAAAGGTAGTGACATTAGGAGCGAACTTAAGCGATTCCCAGAGAACGATGATGCTGAACTATTTTGGTGTCAATGAAAATCAGGTCGATATCCTGACAATCACAAATCAGGATGAGAGAGATCATCTGAGTGCATTTGTTCCTATTGAGCAGATCGGAACAAGAACATTTAGCTGCGCATATGTTTTACCTACCACATCTGGTGGAATTCAGGTAAAGACAGCAAATTTAAACTGGGTAACATGTAACATGATTGCATCTACCTTATCCACATCCGGTGTGACAAACTGTCAGGTAATTGCAGCTTCTCCGATTGAAGTATCTGGAACCGGTGCATTGACTGGAATTATCATGGCATATGAGACAGCAAATGGCGAAGAATTGGAAGAGTCAAAAAAGCAGCTTGCCAATGAAGAACTTTATCTGACAGGAACACTTTCTGATAAGATTGGACAGAAAGCAGCAACTGCAATTATGAATGAGACAAAAATTCAGGTAATTTCACAGGATATCACAGACGTGGATCAAATCAATAATATTATTTCAGAAGCGACACAGAATAACAATGTATCTCTTACTGAAGAGGAACAGCAGGAAATTGTTGATCTGATGGATAAGATTGCACAGGAATCTTATGATTACAGTGAAATGGAAGATACTCTTCAGATGGTAGAGCAGAATGTATCAGACAATCCTATTATAGAGACAGAGCCAGAAAATATGAACACTGACATCGGAGAAACAGAAGAGACAGAAGAAAATATTCTGGATAATACGAATGAAGATGTTTTAGGCGGTGGTGTGATCACAGGCTCTACACAAGAACCTATGACAGAAATGCCAGAGACACCAGCGCCAGAGCTGACTGTTCCAGAAACAACAGCTCCAGAAGATCCATTTGGAGAAGTTCAGGAAGAAACTTATAATTTCACAGAGCCAGAGACACCAGCAGATGCTGTTCATTACACAGAAGAGATGCTGACAGAGGAAGAAGATAAACAGGACTATAAAGATACAATGGAATTTTTTGATAAACTGTTATCTCCTGACAAAGTTGTAGAAGAGGGAGATTACAAAGTTTATCTGCCTCAGGAAGTAGCAGATGAATTAAAAGAAGATATTGGACAGAAATTATTAGATCTGATGATCAATGGCGTATTAGTAGATACATTAGAGTACGATGAAGAGACGGCTGTTTATCAGGATGTAGAACTGAAAAATATGATTAAGTTTGTCAGAAATCTGCTTCGTGATGATAAAAAGGAACTGATGCCAGCGGATGTGACAACAGAAGACAAAGAGTTCTTATACAGTGAAGCAAAAGAATGGTTTGAAGATCTGTATGATTACGTTCCAGAGGGAGAGACAGATCTGATGGAGATGCCTCAGAGCGAAATGCCAGAGATTTTAGAGCCTACATCAGAGACAGAAGCTGGTGAAATTGATTTAGGACCTGTAACAGAAGGAACATTCTAATCAAATAAAGAATAAAAATGAAAGAATAGATAAAAAAGTAAAAAGAAATAAATAAAAAGAAATAAGTAAAAAGAAATAAGTAAAAAGAAATAAGTAAAAAGAAATAGGATCAGGGGACTGTATAAATTGATCAATCATAGATAAAAAATAAATAAAAAAAATCTGCAGAGTAGGGAACTGCAGAAAGAGGAATAGCAGCAAATAGATAGAAGTCATCTATAAAGCTGCTATTCCTTTTTATTTAGAATGTCATTTTATAATTTTATAAAGGAAATGTAAAACGTTCTGACTGTATGAGAAATTGTCAGAATGAGCCACAAGTCCATTGCTTTAGCGCTTATGAATCGAAACTAGCCTTTTGGCATGGGAAGCGTCAATTTATACTTGGAATCTCAACACAGAGATCGACATCTTTTGTATAATCAACAGAATCAAAATGGAAACCGAACATATGATAAAAATCTTCCCAATATCCATCAATGTCGGACAGAGAAAATAAATTTTCGGTAGAAATTTGATTCCAGATTTCCATGACTTTTGACTGAACTTTTTCATCGAGTTCCCAGTCATCCATTCGGAGAAGACCTTCTTCATCAGAGGCAAGATCAGCCTGAAACAGCTTTTCACGGAAAAGACGGCTGATTTGCTCAATACATCCTTCATGCGTTCCCTGATCTTTCATTACTTTGTATAAGATTGCAAAGTAGAGAGGAACGATTGGAATGGCAGAGCTGGCCTGCGTTACAAGCGCTTTATTTACGGAGACATAGGCGTTTACCTCAGGAAATGTCTCTGAAATTTCCTTTGCTGTTTTTGTGAGATGGCGTTTTGCCTGACCGATTGTTCCATCGAAATAGATCGGATACGTTAATTTTGGACCGATGTAAGAGTAAGCGACAGTCATGCTGTTTTTGGCAAGAACACCGGCTTTTGATAAGGCTGAAATCCAGTCCATCCAGTCTTCGCCGCCCATCACTTTTATCGTTCCTTCTAATTCTTCTTTTGTGGCAGGCTCTACACTTTTTTGAGTGATGACATTATTCTTAAGATCCAGACTTTTTTCAGTAAAGACAGAAGATGTTGTTTTTAAAGATGAGGTATAAACCGTTCCATCTGCGACCGTTCTTCTTGGAGCAGCAAGGCTGTAGATTACAAGATCGATCTGTCCGAGATCTTTTTTGATCAGATCAATCGTCTGTTCCTTTATGGATGATGAGAACGCATCTCCGTTGATGGATTTTGCGTATAATCCTTCAGCGGATGCGGCTTTTTCAAAAGCTGCTGTATTGTACCAGCCTGGAGTAGCAGTGCGTTTTCCATTTGAAGGTTTTTCAAACATGATGCCGATTGTGGCAGCATGACATCCAAAAGCAGCAGTGATGCGGGACGCAAGCCCATATCCTGTGGACGCACCGATTACAAGAACTCGTTTTGCATTGCGAGTTGCTTCCGAAGGAAAAGAAAGAGATTTCACATAAGAAATCTGACGGTTTACATTTTCCATACATCCATCAGGATGCGCTGTAGTGCAGATAAATTCTCTAACTTTTGGTTCAACGATCATAAAAAATCCTCCTGATTTTTAACTTCTATAAAATGATAATGAATAGATACATGATTAAAAAATAAAAACTTTGATTATCAAAATATTTTAACACAAAAATAAAAAAATGCAATGTTTTTTTAAAAAACAACGAAATAGAAAAAGAAGAATGATTTAAAATGGATAGAGATAAGAAAAAGGATTTCTGTAAAACACATGGTGCAGCGATCTACAGAAATCCTTTTTTATTTTTTAGATTTTTTTAAAGACACCTTCTCTTGGCTCGTCTTTAAAGAAAGAAGAGAAGTGAAGGTGCAAAGACGATCCAGATTTTATAAATTATAATGTCTTGATAAATCTAGCAAATGCTTCTCTGCCTTCTGGAGTACATTTGTATACGCCAGCGTCTTCCAGAACTTTTGTAAATACATGACCAATTTCATCCTGTAAAATAGTATGTACATTTTCAGCAGTAATAGAGTCATATTTTGGCAGGAATTCATCTACCCAGTCTGCATGTTTTTCCAGTACTTCATTGCTGCGGATATCTTCTTTATTTAAGATGGCATTTGCAAGCTGTTCCATCTCGTCTTTTAATCTGGCTGGAAGTACGGCAAGACCCATAACTTCGATCAGACCAATGTTTTCTTTTTTGATATGGTGAAGCGCTGCATGAGGATGGTATACACCAAGAGGATGTTCCTCTGTTGTGATATTATTTCTAAGAGCAAGATCCAGCTCAAATGTATCGCCTACTTTTCTAGCGATTGGTGTGATGGTGTTGTGTGGTTCTCCGTTTGTCTCAGCGAAGATAAATGCAGCTTCGTCTGTGTAGCCTCTCCAGTTCTGTAAGATGTGATCTGCAAGATCAATCAGTCTCTTTTCGTCGATGGAACGGATACGGATAACAGACAGTGGCCAATGAACGATACCAACTTCAACATCTTCATATCCAGAGATTGTAAAGTGCTGTTCAATAGGAGCTTTTGCCATTGCAAACTGATAATTTCCGCCCTGGAAATGGTCATGGCTTAAGATAGAACCTCCAACGATAGGAAGATCTGCATTAGAGCCGATAAAATAGTGAGGGAACAGTTTGATGAAATCAAATAATTTCACGAAAGTGTTGCGTTCAATTTTCATCGGTGAGTGCTGTCCGTTAAATACGATACAATGCTCATTGTAATAAACGTATGGAGAGTACTGGAATCCCCAGTCGCTGTCGTTGATACGGATTGGGATGATACGATGATTCTGTCTTGCAGGGTGGTTGACACGTCCAGCGTATCCGACATTTTCTTTACACAGGAGACATTTTGGGTATCCGCTCTGTTTTGCAAGTTTTGCTGCTGCGATTGCTTTTGGATCTTTTTCTGGTTTAGAAAGATTGATTGTGATATCAATTTTTCCATATGGGCTGTCTGTTGCCCATTTCTGGTCTTTTTTAATGCGGTAACGACGGATGTAATCGCTGTCCTGACTTAATTTATAGAAATAATCGGTTGCATCTTTTGGAGATTTTTCGTATAACTCATGGAATGTTTTTACAACCTCGCTTGGACGTGGCATCAGACAGTTCATAATGCGTGTGTCGAACAGATCTCTGTATACAACGCTGTTCTCTTTTAAAATTCCATTTTCATACGCATAATCCATCAGATTTTTTAAAATCTCTTCCAGATTGAGGTTGTCTGTATCGACCTCAGGTTTTTCAAAATCGTCCTGTCCAAACAGATCCAATAAAAGATTGGTGGAATAGCTGACATCTTCTTCTTTGATTAATCCAGTCTTTAAACCATATTGAATCAGTTTTTCAATGTTTTCGTAAAGCATATTTTATCCTCCTAAAAAAATAAATTAACAGCGGCAGACGCCGGAGCCTGTTGTTACCACATAAAAATCCGCATCATAGCCAATAATCTTTTTGTATTTTTCTCCCACCTGTTCAATGAAAGAATCAACGGATTCATTTTTGACAAGATTTACTGTACATCCCCCAAATCCTGCGCCTGTCATGCGCGCGCCTAATACGCCAGGGTGTTCCCATGCAGCCTGAGTAAGGGTATCAAGTTCAGGCCCTGTTACTTCATAGTCGTCGCGAAGGGACAGATGGGATTCGTTCATAAGCTGACCAAATAAAACAAGATCATTTGACTTTAAAGCACGAACGGCTTTGATTGTGCGCTGATTTTCAGATACAGCATGACGTGCGCGCCTGCGACAGACAGGATCATGAATAGCAGATTTTACCATTTCAAATGCTTCCATCGTCAATTCACTGAGAGAAGAAATGGTAGTCAGCTTTTGTAAATCTGCAAGAGCCATCTCGCACTCATGGCGGCGTTCATTATATTTTGATTCTCCGACGTGACGCTTTTTGTTGCTGCATACAACAATTAGTTTTTCATTCTGCAGATGCAGAGGGGCATATTCATAGGAAAGGTCACTCGTGTCAAGAAAGATTGCATGATCTTTTTTACCCATAGCAATCGTGAATGGGTCCATAATACCACAGTGGACACCGCAGTATACATTTTCAGCAGACTGTGCAATCAGGGCAAGATCTGACAAACTTAAATCAGAAAACTCATACATTTCTTTTAAAATCAGGCACATTGCCATTTCAAGGGAAGCAGAAGAAGAAAGACCGGCACCGTTTGGAAGATTTCCAACGATCATAAGATCCATTCCGAAAGGAACAGGATAGCCTTTCTGAACAAAACTCCATATGACACCTTTTAAATAATTAGCAAACCCGATGGAAGGAAGAAAGGTGAAATTTGTGAGATCGGATTCCACGATTCCCATACTGCTCATATTTTTGCTGTAGAAACGAAGTTTTTTATCAGGACGCTTTCTGACCACGGCATACGTTCCCAGAGTTAAAGTACAGGGAAACACGTGACCTCCATTGTAATCGGTATGCCCTCCGATGAGATTTACACGACCGGGTGAAAAATAACAAAGAATTTCTCCGCCATCGCCAAAAAGTTCTGCGAATTCTTTCAATAATTTTTCTTTCATTCTGCTTTCTCCTTTGTTTCTTCTATGATGATAAGCTGTTTTTCCTTTTTATTATATCATAAATCAGTTAAAAAAGAAAAAAATTATTAAGAATTATGAAAAAATTTGATTCAGAAAATAAGCTGTAGTACAATAAAATCATATGTGGGAAGAAGAAAAGAAAGCGGGCGAACATAGGATGAAGAAAAAAATGTTATTTCTATTTAACATGAGGTCTGGCAAGGGGATGATTCGTAATCGTTTGGGAGAAATCTTGGATATTTTTGTGAAAAGTGGATTTGAAGTGACTGCACATCCTACCCAGTCTTATAAAGATGCAGAACAAGTTACGATGAATGAAGCAGGTCGATACGATGTCATTGTATGCAGCGGCGGAGACGGCACGCTCGATGAAGTTGTAACAGGAATGATGAGACGTGAGGAAACAGAAAGAAAACCAATCGGATACATTCCCGCAGGCAGTACAAATGATTTTGGCAATACGCTTAAGATTAATAAAAATATGGAAGATGCGGCATGGGATGTGGTGCAGGGAAAGCCATTTTCCTGTGATATAGGGGCATTCAACAATGATTTTTTTGTATACATAGCAGCTTTTGGGGCATTTACGGATGTTTCCTATGAGACAAAGCAGGAAGTAAAAAATGTGTTAGGACATCTGGCGTATATGATAGAAGGAATGAAACGCCTTCCAACTTTGAAGTCGCATCAGATGACAATACGGTATGAAGATCAGGAAATAAGTGGAAAGTTTCTGTATGGAATGATCACAAATTCCGACTCTGTAGGAGGATTTAAACATATTGCTGGGAGAGATGTCAAATTAAATGACGGTGTTTTTGAAGTGGTTCTGATCAAAGAACCAAGAAAACCAATGGATATTCAATCTATCATAACATCTATTTTGATGCGTGATCTGGAACATAATGAGAGGATTATCACTTTTAAGACAAATCTGCTCACGATTGAGTCAGAACAGGAAATTCAGTGGACGTTAGATGGAGAATTTGGAGGAAAGCATAAAAAAGTAGAGATTGTGAATAAAAAAGAAGCGGTGCAGATTTTAGTAAACGAGAGAAAGAATCTGGAAAAATTGGAGAAAAAGGATGAAATCGAGGACAGGAGAGAAATAACGAAAGAAATCGAGGGAGAAATCCTTACAATTTCCGATTTAATCAATGCAAAATTAGAGAGTGAATATATTGAAAAAGAAAATTCCGATGGAATTTCAGAAAATTGAAAATTCTAATTCCTTTTTTTGATAAAATGAGTTATAATAGATAAAGCAATAGGTGCAATTTAAATTTACGGAGGTAAAAATCATGTTAGTATCAGCAAAAGATATGTTAGAGAAAGCAAAAGCAGGCCATTATGCAGTTGGTCAGTTCAATATCAATAACCTGGAGTGGACAAAATCCATTCTTTTGACAGCACAGGAATTAAACTCTCCTGTTATTCTGGGTGTTTCTGAAGGCGCAGGAAAATACATGGCAGGATATAAGACAATCGTTGGTATGGTAAATGGTATGCTGGAAGAATTAAACATCACTGTTCCAGTAGCACTTCACCTGGATCACGGTTCATACGAAGGATGCTATAAATGTATCGAAGCTGGATTCTCATCCATCATGTTTGACGGATCTCACTATCCAATCGAAGAGAACGTAGAAAAAACAAAAGAATTAGTAAAAGTTTGTGCTGAAAAAGGACTTTCTCTGGAAGCAGAAGTTGGTTCTATCGGCGGTGAAGAAGACGGCGTTGTTGGTATGGGCGAATGTGCAGATCCAAACGAATGTAAAATGATCGCAGATCTGGGCGTTACAATGCTGGCAGCAGGTATCGGAAATATCCATGGAAAATATCCAGAAAATTGGCAGGGACTGAGCTTTGAAACTCTGGATGCAATCCAGGCTCTGACAGGAGAAATGCCATTAGTTCTTCATGGTGGTACAGGTATCCCAGAAGATATGATCAAAAAAGCAATCAGCTTAGGCGTTGCAAAAATCAATGTAAACACAGAATGCCAGCTGGCATTTGCAGCTGCTACACGCGAATACGTAGAAGCTGGAAAAGATTTACAGGGTAAAGGATACGATCCTCGTAAATTATTAGCTCCAGGAGCAGAAGCAATCAAAGCTACTGTAAAAGAAAAAATGGAATTATTCGGATCTGTTGGAAAAGCCTGAGAAATAAAAGGATTTTTTTGCACAGTAAGATAAAAAGTTCATTTTGACATATTTTAAAAGTCCATAATTGAAAGAAAAACTCTATGCAGAGAGGAAACTCCTCTGTATAGAGTTTTTTTCATTTTGATAAAAAACTTGCATTTTGTTGAAGAGTGGGGTATTTTATATAAAAGATAAAAAGAAAGGAAAAGTAGAAAATGGAAAATAAAGTCAATGCTGCTGAGATTTTTGGGAAAAATGTTTTTAACGATAAAATGATGCGAGAGAGACTTCCCAAAAAAGTTTATATTGAACTTCATAAAACCATTGATGAGGGAAAAGAATTAGATCCAATGATCGCTGAGGTAGTAGCAGGGGCGATGAAAGACTGGGCTGTGGAAAAAGGAGCAACTCATTACACGCACTGGTTTCAGCCTTTGACAGGATCAACGGCAGAAAAACATGATGCGTTTATCACCGCACCGCATAAAGATGGATCTGTTCTGATGGAATTCTCAGGAAAAGAGCTGATTAAGGGAGAACCGGATGCTTCTTCATTCCCATCCGGTGGACTGCGCGCTACTTTTGAGGCGAGAGGATATACAGCATGGGACTGCACATCACCAGCATTTGTGAGGGAGGATGCAGCAGGTGCAATTTTATGTATACCGACAGCTTTTTGCTCCTATACAGGGGAGGCATTAGACCAAAAAACTCCGCTTTTGCGTTCTATGGAGGCAGTTCAGAAACAGGCGCTTCGTCTGCTTCGTCTGTTTGGAAACAAAACTTCAAAAAAGGTAACTCCGTCTGTCGGAATAGAGCAGGAATATTTTATTGTGGATCGCCAGAAATATTTAAAGAGAAAAGATTTGATTTTCACAGGTCGTACTTTGTTTGGCGCAATGCCTCCAAAAGGACAGGAATTGGACGATCATTATTTTGGAGTAATCCGTGAGAGAATCGCCGGATTTATGAAAGATGTAAACGAAGAGCTGTGGAAACTGGGTGTTTCTTCTAAGACACAGCACAATGAGGTAGCGCCGGCACAGCATGAGCTTGCGCCGATCTATGCGCAGTGTAATGTTGCAGTAGACCATAATCAGATCATCATGGAGACATTAAAGAGAATTGCAGAGCAAAGAGGACTTCAGTGTCTGCTCCATGAAAAACCATTTGCAGGCGTAAACGGCTCAGGAAAACATAATAACTGGTCGCTTACAACGGATGATGGAATCAATTTATTAGAGCCTGGCAAGACACCACATGAAAATATCCAGTTCTTAATGATCTTAACGTGTATTTTGCGCGCGGTAGACCGCCATGCTGATTTGCTGAGAGAATCTGCGGCAGACGTAGGAAATGAGCATCGTCTTGGCGCAAACGAAGCGCCTCCGGCGATTATCTCTGTCTTTTTGGGAGATCAGCTTGAAGATGTTTTGGCACAGTTGATCAGTACAGGTGAGGCAACACACAGTTTGAGAGGAGGAAAACTTCACACAGGCGTGAAGACCCTTCCTGATTTTGCAAAAGATGCTACCGACCGAAACAGAACATCTCCGTTTGCATTTACAGGAAATAAGTTTGAATTCCGTATGGTGGGTTCAAGAGATTCTGTGGCAGAGTGCAATGTGGTGATTAACACGATTGTTGCGGAAGCATTTGCAGATGCGTGCGATATTTTAGAACAGGCAGAAGACTTTGATATGGCAGTCCATGATTTGATTAAAGAGTATGCGACAGAACATCAAAGAATCGTATTTAATGGAAACGGATATTCAGAAGAGTGGGTAAAAGAAGCAGAGAGAAGAGGTCTGCCAAATATTATTTCTATGGTGGATGCAATTCCAGCTCTTGTGACAGAAGAAACCGTTCAGATGTTTGAACGTTTTAAAGTATTTAATCGCGCAGAATTAGAGTCCAGAGTCGAGATTCAGTATGAAGCTTATGCAAAGGCAATTAATATTGAAGCGCGCGCTATGATTGATATTGCAAGCAAGCATATTATTCCGGCTGTAATACGATATACAAGACAGATGGCAGACACCATCAATGCGGTGACAGCAGCAGGCGGCGATGCAGAGGTACAGATTGAATTGCTCAAAGAGACGACTGTATTGCTCAAAGAGACAAAAGAAAGATTGAAAGATCTGGAGCGTGACACAGAGGAAGCAGCATATAAGTCAGAGGGAAGAGAGCAGGCAGTTTATTTTAGAGATGCCGTTTTTGCTGATATGGAAGCACTCAGAAAACCAGTAGATCAACTGGAGATGATTGTGGACAAGGAGATCTGGCCAATGCCGTCTTATGGAGACTTGCTCTTTGAAGTATAAGAAACATCACAAGAAAGAATAGAGAAGAAGAAAGAAAAATAGGGTATCCTTTAGAGGATACCCTGTTTTGACAATATGCAAAGATTGGAAAGGATAGAATAAAAAAAGTATGAATAGGATCTAAGCATATGCCTTGAAAGGGAGGATGCCCAGCAGGGGGACACAGCTGGGCACTATTATGAAAAAGTTTATCGAAAATTAGAAAGCGGTCAATGATAAAAGTTTATACAAAATATAATGAAATATGATGTATAAAGCAAAAAATATTAAAAAATATAAAAAGTGATGTAAATTATATCAGAGCCAAGGTTGGAAAATATTTAGAAAATAATAAAAAGTATTTTGGTAGGGTTGAGTTTTATTTCTCTTTTGATAAGAGTAGTATAAAAAATAGAAATGAAGAAATCGTTAGAAACCGGTAAAAAAAATTTAAAAGTATCATGAATAAAATGTGAACAAATTTTTGAATATGATAACTAAAAAAGGAAGATTTATCACAAAATAAGTGAAAAGTTGAAAATAAAAACGAATTATGATAAAGTGGAATTAGAAAATTAGATGAGAAAAAAATTTTGGGTGGGCGTAATTATGAAAGAAAAAATAGAAATACTAGGCTGTCATATTGATGATCTGAGCGCTTTGGAGGCTATGGAACAGATCGAAGCACAGATACAGGCAGGCGCGATGTGCTCTGTAGGGATGATTAACAGGAGAATGTTGATGTATGCAGCAAAAGATGAAGAGTATAGACAGCAGATTGAAAAGATAGATGTCACGGTGATCAATGATAAAGAAGTATTAAAGGCTATTAATATAAAGGACGTACAAAGAAAAGAGGAGATTGAAAATAATACGTTTTTGAAATTGTTTTTGGAAGATGCAGTGACCAAAAAGAGAACGGTAGCGCTGTTGACGGAATTGGAAGAAGAGCGGATTACATGTGAAAAGTTTCTTGAAAAATATTATAAAGAACTCCAAATTATCGGCTCATTTTCTCTTGAAGAAAGCTCTGCAGAGGATGACGATAGTATCGTCAATATGCTGAATGCAGTGACCGAAGATATTCTTCTTGTGATGATGCCATGTCCGGATCAAGAGCGGTTTTTGGCTGCCAATAGGGGAAGACTGGGGATCAAAGTTTGGGTCGGAATAGGAACAGCCATGGTCGATAAATACTCCAGCGACTTAGGAATGGGATTTTTTGAGCGTCTGCTCGATAAAAGAAAATTTAAAAGACAAGTTTCCAGATATCAAAGTGAAAAAGAAAATAGCCTATAATATAAGGAAAAATAGTATTTTGCCATATAATGTGTAGATAGAAGAAGAAAATTGTGAAAAGTGCATTGATTTTTCTTTATTTTTTTCCTTATTTATATTACAATAGTATACAGAGCCTGGTGGGTATTTATGGGGAATAAAAAGTAAAAGCTATAAAATAAAGAAAAAGGAGTGGCGTATTGTGATTTCAAACCAAATTTTACAGACAACATTAGATGGGCTAAAGGTAATTACGAGAGTAGATTTATGTGTAATGGATACTGAGGGGAATATATTAGCTTCCACCTTTGCAGATGCAGAACATTATCGAGATTCTATTATTTCATTTGTACAGTCTCCGGCAGACAGTCAGGAGATACAAGGTTATCAGTTTTTTAAGGTTTTTGATGACCAGCAGTTAGAATACATACTTCTGGCAAATGGAAGCAGCGATGATTCTTATATGGTAGGCAAGGTAGCTGTATTCCAGATTCAGAATCTGTTGATTGCATACAAAGAGCGTTTTGACAAAGATAATTTTATCAAGAATTTGCTGTTGGATAATCTGCTTTTGGTGGATATTTACAACAGAGCAAAAAAACTGCACATTGATATCGCTGTTCGGCGAGTCGTTTTTATTCTGGAAACAAACCATGAAAAAGACAATCATTCTCTGGAGAGTGTCAGAACTTTGTTCAGTGGAAAGACGGCAGACTTTATTACAGCTGTCGATGAAAAGAGTATTATCGTTGTGAAAGAATTAAAAGATGGAGAAGGATATCCAGAGATGGATAAAACAGCGAATAGTATTCTCGATGTGTTATCACCAGAGCGCAGAGAAAATGCGCATATTGCTTATGGAACAATCGTAAGCGAGATCAAAGAGGTATCCAGATCTTATAAGGAAGCAAGAATGGCATTGGATGTCGGAAAAATTTTCTTCAGCGACCGCGAGGTAATCGCATACAGCTCTCTGGGAATTGGACGTTTGATCTATCAGCTCCCGATCCCGCTGTGCAAAATGTTTATTCGGGAAATTTTTGACGGAAAATCACCGGATGATTTTGATGAAGAGACACTTACAACGATTAACAAGTTCTTTGAAAACAGTTTGAATGTTTCAGAGACATCACGTCAGCTTTATATTCACAGAAATACGCTTGTTTATCGTCTGGATAAACTGCAAAAAAGCACGGGACTTGACTTGCGTGTGTTTGAGGATGCAATCACATTCAAGATTGCGTTGATGGTTGTGAAATATATGAAGTATATGGAATCGCTGGATTATTAATAGAGAATGGCTGTCGGAGTTTTGGAGATACAAAATTCGGCAGTCATTTGCTTTTTGGGGATCAGGAATAAAAAGTTTTATCTGGCGATAGGATAGATAACAGAAGAAAAAAGAGTACAAAAATAGAAAGAGGCGTATAAATGAAAAAAAATTATCGTTTTTTTAAAGGGTTTTTGAGCGGATGGGCATTTATGCTTCTGATCGGCGCGGCGGCATTGGCGATGAGAACGAAGATTCAAGGATCGGCTTCTGAAAAAACAGAAGAGGAGGCTGTTGTGACACAAGAGAATGTCAATAAACTGGCTGAATTAGAGATGATGATTGATATGTATCATCTGGAGGATGTAGATAAAGAAAAAATGACCGATTATATGTATAAAGGATTGATTGCAGGGCTGGAAGATCCGTATGCGGCATATTACACGGAGGAAGAATTAAACAGCGTACAGCAGTCTCTGGAGGGAAGCTACAAAGGAATCGGCGTTTTGATGACACAGAGTTATGAGACGAATGAAATCAAGGTTTTGAGATGTTATAAAGGCGCGCCGGCAGAACATTCAGGCTTGATGCCAGACGATATTTTGCTGGAAATCAATGGTCAGGATACCACAGAGATGAGTTTGAATGAAGTGGTGGCAATTATTCAAAAAGGCGAAGAAGATCTCATTTCTTTGACGGTTGCAAGAGAGGGCGAAGAAAAACCTTTAACTTTTTCCATGAAGAGAGAAAAGGTGGAAGTTCCGACAGTAAATGCAGAGATGTTAGAAGATGAGATTGGATATATTCAGATTGTCGAGTTTGATTCCGTGACAGTCGATCAGTTTCAGGATGCGATTGAAACATTAGAGGAAGAGGGGATGGAAAAGCTGATTGTAGATGTGCGGGATAATCCGGGCGGAATGCTGACCAGCGTATGTGAAATTTTAGATCAGATGCTTCCGGAAGGTTTGATGGTCTATACAGAGGATAAAGCAGGAAACCGTTCGGAATATACTTCAGATGAAGAACATCAATTTACAAAGCCACTGGCTGTTTTGGTGAATGGAGACAGCGCAAGCGCTTCTGAGATTTTTGCCGGTGCGATTCAAGATTATGGCTTAGGCACAATCGTAGGCACAACGACGTATGGAAAAGGCATTGTTCAGACGACATACAGCCTTGAGGATGGCAGCGCTTTGAAATTGACGACAGCAAAATATTATACGCCTGAGGGAAATGATATCCATGAAAAAGGAATCACTCCTGATGTGACGGTGGAATTAAATGAGAGTGTGCAGACATCAGGGGATGCGGAAAAAGAATCTGATATTCAGCTGCAAAAGGCGATTGAGATATTAAATGAGAATTAGAGAGGAAAACAGATGAACGAGAAATTTATTTTCAGAGAAATTATCAGAGATATGAAAGAACTGGCAGATCAAAATAATAATGTTCTGACAGAGGAAGAAGTGCGCAAAGCCCTTGAAGATCTTAGATTGAATGAAGAACAGTTGAAATTAGTATTTGATTATCTGGTTGGACAAGATATTCAAGTTATAGGATATCAGCAAAAAGAATGTGCAAAAAAAGAGGAAGAAGAGCAGGAGACGGAAGAATCAGAGTGGGACGCGGAAGAATCGGAATGTCTTAGTTTTTACGAAGAAGATTTGCAAAAAATACAACATATTTCTGAAAAAGAAAAAATGCAGTTGATTTGTGAAGCTGTGCAGGGAGATGCTCTGGCAAAGAGCCGCTTGATTGAACTGTATCTGCCTATTGTGGCAGAAATTGCAAGAGCGTATGAAAAGAAGGAACTTCCTTTAGGAGATTTGATTCAGGAAGGAAATATAGGGCTGATGCTTGCGATAGAATCTCTCACAGATACGAAGAGAATATTAGAGGCAGATGATTTCTTGAGAGAGCAGATTAAAATTGCTATCGAGGAAGCGATAGAGATTCAAAGAGACAGCAAAAGGGCAGGATCGGAAATCGCAGAACGTGTCAATTATCTGAATGAAGCGATCAAAAATCTGGAGGAGGATTTGGAACATAAAGTTTCAATAGAAGAATTGTCGGCTTATCTGGAAATGTCAGAAGAAGAAATTCAAGATATTTTAAGAATGGCAGGAGATGAGATTGAGATAGAAGATCCTCACCATCATCACACACATCATGAAGAAGAATAAATAAAGAAGAACAACGAGAAAATCCCCTCTGTTCCGAGTAAAATAGGAACAGGGGGGATTGATTTATGATATAGACTCAGCAGATGTATCGTTTTCCTCGTCGGATGATTCAGAAGGAAGATAAAGGTGAATTTTATTAATTCTATTTTTTATAATTTCATCCACAATAAGGCGAATACCATCGTCAGAGACAACCGATTCATGAAGCGCAGGGAGATGATCTAATTTTTCGATCACATAGCCTCCTATGGAATCATAATCTTCGGAATCAAAATGAAGTCCTAAAGCATCGTTGATATCATCGAGCTTCATAGAGCCTTCTACAATATATTCTCTGTCGTTGACTTTTTTTATCAAATCTTCCTCATCTTTGTCATATTCATCACGGATTTCTCCGACAATCTCTTCAAGCAAATCTTCTAGTGTGATCAGACCGGCCGTTGCGCCATATTCGTCTAGAACGATTGTAAAATTAATGGAATACTGACGCATTTCCATCATAAGTTCAGAAGTCTTTTTAAACTCATATGTAAAATGAGGTTTTCTCATGATATCCTGAATGCTAAATTCATCTGTCGCAGAATAGAGCAGCAGATCTTTTACATTGATCAGGCCGACTACATTATCAGGACTTTTTTCATACACAGGAAGACGGGTAAATTTTTCCCGTTTGAATACCTCAATGATTTCCTGATAAGTGCTGTGAATATCAATAGAAACCATATCAACACGCGGAACCATGATATCTTTTGCCTGAGAATCTCCAAAATCAAACACATTATAAATCATCTGGCGTTCATCACTTTCAATAACTCCCTCTTCATGGCTGACATCTACAATCGTACGAAGTTCATGTTCTGTAATGG
This sequence comes from uncultured Robinsoniella sp., assembly GCA_965150505.1. Taxonomy (GTDB): domain Bacteria; phylum Bacillota; class Clostridia; order Lachnospirales; family Lachnospiraceae; genus JAGZHZ01. The sequence continues at coordinate 19,560 of CBCTVZ010000031.1, forward strand.
CATTGCCAGACTGAGAAGCGTCAATATGGAGTAATTTCAGAACACCGTTGGCGAGTTTGTTGACGATAAAAATAAGTGGTGTCATAATGCGGACCAGAAAATAAATAATACCAGAATAAGCAAGCCCCAACTTTTCAGCGTGGATCGTCGCCATTGTTTTTGGAGTGATTTCTCCAAAAATTAAAATCAATAAAGTCAGCACTCCAGTTGCAATTCCGACTGCGGCATTGCCGAATAGTTCTGTTGCCCATGTCGTAGTCAGAGAGGAAGCAGAAATATTGACGATATTATTTCCAATTAAAATGGCACTGAGCATTTTTCCAGGATCTTCTGTTACTTTTAATAATGTAACAGCACGCTTGTTGCCCTGATCAGCGAGCGTCTTAATTCTGATTTTGTTTGCGGTTGTCAATGCAGTTTCAGCTGATGAAAAAAATGCTGATAAAAGAACCAGCACTGCAATAATAATCAGCTGTATGGCATCACTTGAATCCAAATAAGTCATCTCCTTTATAAAATAATAAAATATGGTTGCCAATATAGAAAAAAAGAAAGCTATATTGGAAGTAACTAATAGAAAATATACAATATTTTTTACATTTTGGCAAGGTAAAAAGACAAAAACATAAATTCTTTGCCATAGTCATAAAATTAAAAAAAGGGGGAAAGCAAGATGAATAATGGAAACGCAGCGCAGACGAAGAAAAAAGGAGTTGTGTGTATGACAGCGCTTTTGACTTCCTATTTTATGACAGCAGTGATGCTTTTGATTTTAGCATTGCTTCTGTATAAAACGAATCTGGAGGAGAGCAAAGTGGCGGCAGGTATTTTGATCACTTACATTGTATCGGGATTTATAGGGGGATTTGTTGCAGGAAAAGGAATTGCGGCTAAAAAATATTTATGGGGCTTGGGTGTGGGCGTCCTTTATTTTTTAATTCTGATCGGTATTTCTGCTGTATCTGGTCGCATTTTGCTTCAGGAAGGACTTCATCTGTTTACAACAATGATTTTATGCGCAGGATCAGGCATGATGGGTGGGATGCTGTCGTAAAAGAAGACAGGAAGATAAAAAAATTTAAACTTGGCGGCGCCGGATTGCATGAAATGCAATCTGTGTGTGCGCACAAGGACATAAAAAATTCTCTTTTTTTTGTTTTCATTTTGTGGTATAGTGATATCAGGTCTAAGTAGAATCAACGTCATTTCAGACAAAGACTCCTTTAAACAAATCTAAGAAAATCCTTTAACAATAAAACTTATTTTCTGAATCCGTAAAATATGGTAAAAAAATAGTCGTATTCTGGCATCTATACTCAGAAATCCATAAAATGAATTGCATAGAGAAAGGAGTAGCCTGATTCATAGGAAACAGGCACAGAAATTTATGAATAGAGAAAAATATGAATCTTTATCAGCTGCTGCACTGCGGGATATTGCAAAAGCAAGAGGACTGAAGCACATTTCCGCGTTAAGAAAAGGCGAATTGATTGAGCTGATGCTGAAAGAAGATGAAAAAGAAAACAAAGAAGAAAAAAAAGAAGAGACGAGCCATCAGGAGTCTGAGGCAAAAGAAGAAAATCATGTAAAAGAAGAAAAAGAGGAAAAAGAAGGAAGAGAAGAGACACGTTCTCGTGAAGAAAGAACACTAGGAGAACTATCACAGCTAGACAGCGGTAGGATCGCACATGGTATTTTGGAAGTGCATCCGGATGGATATGACTTTATTCGATCTGAAAATTATATGCCAGGTGATAATGTTGTCTATGTTTCTCCTTCACAGATCAGAAAATATAATTTAAAGACAGGCGATATTATTTCAGGCAATACGAGAATCAAGACACAGCAGGAAAAATTTTCGGCTTTATTATATTTAAAAAGTATCAATGGGCTGCCGCCATTTACAGCAATGAAGCGATATAATTTTGAAGATATGACTCCTATTTTTCCAAATGAAAGACTGAAGATGGAGAGAAGTTCAAAGGAAGTGTCCATGAGGATTCTGGATTTGATTTCACCGATCGGAAAAGGACAAAGAGGAATGATTGTATCTCCTCCAAAAGCAGGAAAAACAACTCTTTTAAAAGATATTGCAAAGTCGATTCAGCAGAATAATCCTCAGATGCACCTAATTATTCTTTTGATTGACGAGCGTCCAGAAGAAGTGACTGACATTAAAGAGGCCATTCAGGGAGATAATGTAGAAGTAATTTACTCCACTTTTGATGAGCTGCCAGAACATCACAAACGTGTATCGGAGATGGTAATGGAGCGGGCAAAACGTCTTGTGGAACATCAAAAGGATGTCATTATTTTGCTCGACAGCATCACGCGTCTGGCGCGCGCTTATAACTTGATCGTTCCGCCGAGCGGACGAACACTTTCTGGCGGTTTAGATCCGGCAGCGCTTCATATGCCAAAACGGTTTTTCGGAGCAGCCAGAAATATGAGAGAAGGAGGCAGTTTGACGATTTTAGCTTCTGCCTTGATTGATACAGGAAGTAAGATGGACGATGTCATCTATGAGGAATTTAAGGGAACGGGAAATATGGAACTTGTCTTAGACCGAAAATTATCAGAAAAGCGTGTGTTCCCTGCGATTGATATTCAAAAATCCAGCACAAGACGAGAAGATCTGCTTTTGGATCAGGAAGAGATGGAAGCAGTCTA
>CBCTVZ010000032.1:0-22183 GCA_965150505.1 uncultured Robinsoniella sp.
GAACGTATAGAAGAAATCACCGGCATACCAAATGATATGCTTGGCACAAACATCCCATCCATCACATCAATATGAATATACTTTGCTCCTGCCTGATCTACTTCCTGAATCTGTTCGCCTAAGCGTTTAAAATCTGCTGACAAAATTGACGGCGATAAAATATTCATCATCAGTACCTCCTTTTTTCTTTCAGTTCATCATATAAATTCAAATAACTATCATACCGCTCTTTGCTGATTTCTCCATTGGATACTGCTGTTTTTACGGCGCAATCCGGTTCTTTTGCATGAACGCATCCTAAAAATCGGCAATTCTGTTCATACGGTTCAAATTCTGGAAAATAATTTTTTAGTTCATTTGCCTCTAAATTTTCCAGATATAATGAACTAAATCCCGGCGTGTCAATCAGATACGTTTCTTTTTCAATGCAAAACAGCTCGCTATGGCGCGTTGTATGTTTTCCGCGTTCAATTTTCTGACTGACTTCTCCAATTTCCATCTCGGCATGAGGATATAACAGATTAATCATCGAAGACTTGCCAACCCCTGACGGACCTGCAACGGTTGTGGTTTTCTTAGAAAGTAATTTCTTTACTTCCTCTACCCCCTCGTTTGTCTTCGTACTTGTAAAGATCACCCGACACCCGCTCTTTTCATAAATACGGCGCAGTTCTTCACAATCTTCCTTTAAGTCCAATTTATTAAAACAGATGACGGTTGGAAGATTCTGACGAGCCATCGTTACCAGAAAACGGTCTAAAAGTCCTAAATTTGGATTCGGTCTGGAAACCGCAAAAATAACCAACGCCTGATCGACGTTGGCTACTGCTGGCCGAATCAATGTATTTTTTCTAGGACAGATTTCAATTAAATTTCCTATCTTTTTTTCTTCATCAATGACATCAATAACGGCATAATCTCCCACCAAAGGTTTTTTCTTTTCTTTTCGGAAGATTCCTTTTGCCTTACATTCATATATACCGGATTCTACTACATCTACATAGTAGAATCCGGCAATTCCCTTCACAATTTTTCCCTGCATTTTTTACTCCACTTCTGAGAACGGAATATGTTTATAAATAATTGCCTCTCCATAGCTGCCTGTATCAGGGTCTTTTAAATACAGATACGCAGTTCCCTCTGACACTCCTTCTTTTCCTTCTGCTTCTAATGTATAAGGAAATGTGATGGCCGCATCCTCAAGAATTGTCGTACGAGTACCTTCCTGTTCCATCTCAATCTTAACTTCCTGACCATTATAGGAGGATGGTGCTGTCAACTGACATTTTGTCTGCCATTTTCCGCTCTGTGCAGTCACATCTGGTTCTTCATCTGCTCCTGTGCTTACTGTCAGTACAATGCTGCTTCCAATATCAACAAGAGAGTTTGGAGTCAGACTTTGAGAAATAATATATCCTTTCTCGGTAGAACTGCTCGCTTTTTCCTGAATATTGACAATCAGACCGGAATCCATCAGCGATTCTCTCGCCTCTTCTAACGTCTGTCCCTGTACGCCTTTGACCTGAATTTGAATTCCTTCCTGATAACGTGACACTTTCAAGGTCACGATTTCTCCTTTTGCAAGTGTGGCATTTGCCGCTGGATTTGACTCAATCACGCATCCATCTTCCACTTCTGGATCATAGATATTTTCACTCACCACAACAAATCCCATATCTACTAACTTTGTCTGCGCCTCTTTTAATGTATCGTCTGTCACATCCGGAACTGTCAATTCCATTCCTCTGCTCACAGTATAGCTTACCGTTGTTCCAGGAGCTACCATTGTATTTGCAAGCGGTTCTTGTTCAATAATCTCTCCCGCTTCATACTGATCGGAAACGTCCTCTCCGCCGTAGTTCGCAACGAGCTGACTCTGCTCTAACAAGCTCTTTGCCTCTTCTTCTGTCTTACCTTTTAAGTCTGGTACAGCAACTTCATTGGAAGCATTTGTAGAATTGTTATCGTCATCTACCGTATTTGTTGTCTGCGGCAAAAATCGATCTCTGATTTCTTCCAGATCAATCACTCCAAGTGCATTTCCAGCTAGTGCAAGAACAATCAGTAAAATGATCACTGCAATCGCAATGCTGACCCCTGTCAGAATTTTTTCCCATCTATGGCTCTTTGGTTTTTCATCCTCATAGCCTGAATAATCGTTATAACCATTTCCATAATTATCATAATTATTATTATAATTGCCATTATAATTTTGATATCCGCCATTGTAATTTTGATATCCATATTGGTTCGGCATACCATACTGTCCCTGATTTTGTCCCTGATCGTAATACCCATTTTCATGATAATTTGGATCACGGTAATTCGGATCATGATAATTTGGATCTGTATAGTTTGGAGCAGTATAATTCGGGCCGCCATAGTTTGCGCCAGAATAGCCTCCTTCTCCATAATTGATGTCTCCGTATACCTGATCATGGTAATTTGGATCTGTCTGGTTCTGATTTCCATACACAGAATTTGGATCTGTATCCGTTGTCGTCTTGTGCATATTTTCATTCTGAATCTGTTCCAGCTCTTCTTTTGTGATTGTTCTTGTCTTTGCTTTTGTATCGACCGGCTCCATCACAACAAAATCGCCTTCTGGATTGACAAGAGATTCTTTCAAATCTCGAATCAATTCCGCCATATCATTGTATCGTCTGTCAGGACTTTTCTGCGTACATTTATAGATAATCTGCACGATACTCTTTGGCAAATCCGGCACATATTCCCGCGGTGAACGCATCTCTTCCTGCAAATGCTTAATCGCAATCGCAACGGTCGTATCTCCGTCAAACGGTACCTGACCTGTCAGCATCTCATACATTGTAATTCCCAAAGAATAAATATCACTTTTATAATCGCTGTATCCGCCTCTGGCCTGTTCTGGTGAACTGTAATGAACCGATCCCATCACAGCAGAACTGATTGTATTTGCAGAAGCTGCTCTGGCAATCCCAAAATCCGTCACCTTTACTTTGCCATCCGTAGAAATCATAATATTCTGAGGCTTCACATCGCGATGAACAATCGAATTATTATGAGCTGCTTCCAGCCCCATGGAGACCTGAATTGCAATGCTGGTTGCCTCGCGCACAGCCAGTCTTCCTTTTTTGCTGATGTAATCTTTTAAGGTAATTCCCTCTACCAGTTCCATCACAATGTAATAGATTCCATTTTCATTTCCTACATCATACACATTTACGATATTAGGGTGTGCAAGCCCTGCTGCCGACTGTGCTTCCATCTGAAATTTTGAAATGAATGCCGTATCTTCCCTAAATTCTGATTTCAGCACTTTTACTGCCACAAACCGGTTCAATTTGTGGTCTTTTGCCTTATAGACATCTGCCATTCCGCCTGAGCCAATTCTATCAACAATCTCATAGCGTTCCTGAATAAACATTCCTTCTTTTAACATTCTCCCACCTCATCTATCAGCGGTTCGATCAAAATAACTGCTATGTTGTCTTTGCCCCCATTCTGGTTTGCCTGTTCGACTAATTCCCCAGCAATTTCAGAAAGCTCTCCGCCTTTTTTTATGATCTTCTCTATCTGACTGTCTTCCAACATATTCGACAATCCATCCGAGCACATCAAAATAAGATCTCCTTTTTCCAGACGCATGTCAAAGAAATCAATTTTCACTTTCTTTTCTATTCCCACAGCGCGGGTAATAATATTTTTATCAGGATGATTTCTCGCCTGTTCCCTGTTGATCTCTCCTATACGCACCATTTCTTCAACCAGAGAATGGTCTTTTGTGATCTGTGTAATTTTATCTGTAATTAAATAAAGGCGGCTGTCACCTACATTTGCCACATAAAGATAATGGCCGATCACCGTAGCAACCACAACCGTCGTTCCCATTCCTGCCAGTTCCTCGTCGGATAAGGACTTCTCCAGCACTTTCTCATTTGCTTGTTCAATGGCTTTTCTTATAATTTTGATCGGGTTTTTCTCTTCGTCTTCTGTCACGCTCTCAATCAGCGTCTCTGCCATATAATGTGACGCATAATCTCCTGCCTTATGACCTCCCATCCCGTCTGCTACAATATAAAGGTTTGGGAGATTTCCAACAGGTTCATCGGAACGATACACAAAATCTTGGTTTGTCGCCTTTTTTTGCCCCACATCTGTAATGCAGTATGATTTCACTACGCTTCCTCTCCTTTTGCTCGATCCATATAACTTTTTCTAAGCTGCCCGCAGGCGCCATTAATATCTCTGCCCATTTCTCTTCTAATAGTAACATTAATTCCGCATTTTTCAAGTTTATTTTTAAAATTCAGAATAACTTTTTTATCAGACTGCTTAAAATCTCGCTCTTTAATAGGGTTGACAGGAATCAGATTGATATGGCAATTTACGTCTTTTACAAGTCCGCAAAGTTCTCTCACATCTTCTTCTGTATCATTGACCCCTCCAACCAGACTATATTCAAACGTAATTCTGCGTCCCGTTTTTTCAAAATAATTGCGGCAGGCTTCGATAACTTCTGTAATTGGATATTTATTCGCAATCGGCATCAAGGATTTACGTTTTTCCTGATTGCTTCCATGTAAAGACAAAGCAAGCGTAATCTGAAGTTTTTCTTCTGCAAGTTCATACATTCTCGGTACGATTCCGCAGGTGGAGACGGTAATATTTCTCTGGCTGATATTCAGCCCATGTTCATCTGTCAGCATATGAATAAATTTCAGCAAATTCTCGTAATTATCCATAGGCTCTCCCGTTCCCATAACAACCACATTTGAGACGCGTTCTCCTGTCATACTCTGTATTCTGTAAATCTGATCCAGCATCTCGGAAGTTCGCAGATTTCTTGTCAGTCCTCCGATTGTAGAAGCGCAGAATCGACATCCCATTCTGCATCCTACCTGTGAAGAAATACAGACAGAATTTCCATGTTTATAACGCATCAAAACGCTCTCAATGACATTCCCATCAGAAAGCTGAAATAGATACTTTTGTGTTCCGTCTATTTTTGATGTCAAAACTTCAATCGGTTTCAAAGATTCACATATGTAGGATTCTTCTAGCTGTGTCCTTAATGTTTTAGACAGGTTTGACATCTGTTCAAAATCAGGAACCAGTTTTTCATGCAGCCAGCTGTAGATTTGTTTTCCTCGAAAGGAAGGAAGCCCAATCTGGGCCATTTCCTTTAGAACCTCATCGTACATCATAGATTTGAGATCCTTTTTTTCCATTTTTTCCTCCTCATCCCGCATCAAAACGGTTCTCATTCTCTATCCTTTTTATTGAATTCTCTTAAACTTTGCCAGGAAAAATCCATCGCTTTGATGAACGCCTGGAAGCAACTGAAGATATCCTGCTTTTGTCGTCTTTCCTTTCAGCTCATCGCACAAATACGGATCAATACTTTCCAACTTAAACGGATAATTTTCCAAAAACCATTTTACATTAAATTGATTTTCGTCCGCTCCAATTGTGCATGTGCTGTAGATCAAAGTTCCTCCTACCTTCACATAGCGATATACGGTATCCAAAATCTTTCTTTGTAGTTTTACAAGTTCCTGCTGCTTGATCGGAGTCATTTTATATTTAATATCTGGTTTCTTTCCAATCACTCCCAGACCGGAACATGGCAGATCTGCAATCAAAATATCGGCCTTTTCCACAGATTCTGGATCAAAGATGGTAGCGTCTGATACGACTGCCTTCATATTGATGACATCAATACGATCAATATTTTCCTCCATCAATCTGACTTTGCTCTCTGTCACATCTCTTGCTTCCACAAAACCGCTTCCGCACAGTTTATCAGCGATATGAAGACTTTTTCCGCCTGGCGCTGCACATACATCAATGCAGTAGTCTCCCCATTTTGGAGCGGCAACTTCAGCTACGAGCATAGAGCTGACATCCTGTACCTGAAAATATCCCTTTTTAAAGGCATTGACCGCCTTCATATAATTATAATTTCCAATTTCCAGCGCATAATTTAAATAAGGACTTTCTTTGACTGTGATCCCCTGATCGGTCAGGCTTTTGATCACTTCTTCCTTTGATGCCTTGTCCAAATTGCAACGGATAGAAGTCATATGTTCTTTTTGGAAACTTTTGCACACCTGCTCCACCTGTTCGATTCCAAACTGGGCAACCCACTTTGTAATGATCCACTCCGGTATGGAATAAGTGACCGATAAATAAGATACAGGATCTTTTTCCATAGATGGATAAATAATGGTATCCATCCCTCTCGCAATATTCCTAAGAACACCATTTACAAATCCTTTCAGATTGTAAAAACCTCTTTTCTGGGCAATCTTAACTGCCTCATTGCAGACAGCCGAATCCGGAATCGTATCCATAAAGCGCAGCTGATACACAGACATACGCAAAAGGTTTCGGATAATCGGCTTCATGTTTATCACTTTTACTTTTGAAAACTGCTCGATCATATAGTCGAGCAGAATCATATTTTCAATCGTTCCAACACAGACTCTAGAGATAAATGCACGGTCTCTTTTTTCTAAAAACTGATATTTCTCCAGTGCATTTCGTATCACAATATGGCTATACTCTTCTTCCTCTGTAATCTCCATCAGAATCTCTAAAATAATTTCTCTGATATTAATCGTTTTAATCACGATCTCTTCCTCCCGCAAGTATAATCAGACGAACTAGCTGCAACATAGATGCCGCCAGACTCGCCACATACGTCATTGCCGCCGCTCTCAACACTTTCTTTACTCCGCTTACTTCTGCAGTATTCATCAGTCCCGTCGTTCCTAAAATCTTTACTGCTCTCGAAGAAGCATTGAACTCTACAGGCAATGTCACAAGCTGAAAGACAACAGCAAGTCCAAACAAAATAATGCCTGCCATTAAAAGTGGTCTCATCGAAAAAATCAGCCCTATAAAAAACACAGGCCATGATAACGAAGATCCTATGTTAGCTGCCGGCACAAGAGTGCTTCTCAAAACCAGCGGTCCATATTGCTTCTGATGCTGAATCGCATGGCCGCATTCATGTGCCGCCACTCCTATGGCCGAGACAGAGTCTGAAAAAAACGTGCTGTCAGACAGCCTTAATACCTTTGTTCTCGGATCATAATGATCATTTAGCTTTCCCCTGATATGTTCAATCCGAACGTCATAAATTCCTGACTGATGCAAAATCCGTTCTGCCGCCTGCGCCCCTGTCAGTCCGCTCATACTGCGGACATGGGAATACTTTGCAAAAATCGAATGGACTCTTGCTGAGGCAATCAAAGACAATACCAGTCCAATCAAAGCAAAAATCATCGTCGGATCTATATAATATCGCATCGGATAGTACCCGATTGTTCCTGTTATCTCTGTCATAGAATACCTTCCTTTCTATTCTGTCAGACCAAGAACGGTACCTTCTTTCACTGTATTTCCTCTCAAAAACGCATCGATTTCCATCCGTTTTTTTCCTTCTATCTGCACTTCTTTTAAAGAGAGAATACCTTTTCCGGTCTGAACTTTTAATTCTTTTTTATTTACTTCCACAACCGTTCCCGGCTTTTCTTCTGTATCTCTCTCCTCAACCTGAGCGCTCCAGATCTTTAATGTCTTTCCATTCAGATGTGTATATGCGCTTGGCCATGGGTTTAATCCTCTGATGAGCTGTTCCAGCAAAACAGCTTCTTTGTTCCAGTCCAAATCTCCCATTTCTTTTGTCAGCATTTTTGCATATGGTGTCGGGCTTTCTCCCTGTTTTTCCGGAACAATACTGCCTTCTTCCAGTTTTTCCAACGTTTCAAGCAAAAGGTCTGCGCCTGCCTTACTTAACTTTTCAAATAAACTTCCGCCTGTCTCTTCTTTTTCCAAAGGAACTACTGTCTTTAACAGCATATCTCCCGTATCCAGCCCAGCATCCATCTGCATCGTTGTGACACCAGATTCCTTCTCCCCATCGATGACAGCCCACTGAATCGGAGCTGCTCCACGATATTTTGGCAGAAGAGATCCGTGTACGTTGATACATCCATATTTCGGCAGATCAATAATCTCCTGTGGTATAATCTGCCCAAATGCAACGACAACAATTACATCTGGATTGATTTCTTTTAAAATTTTTATAAATTCAGGATCACGAACCCTTCTAGGCTGATAAACTGGAATATTTTCTCTAACTGCAACCTCCTTGACAGGTGGAAACTGCATTGCTTTTCCACGTCCTTTCGGTTTATCTGGCTGTGTCACAACACCTGCAATTTCATGTCTGGACTTTACCAGTTCTTCTAGCGTTCCTACTGCAAAATCAGGTGTTCCCATAAATAATACTTTCATACTTCACCTCATTCTTCTACATCTACTTCTACATCCATCAGTTCACCCTCTACGTGTTCCACATACATCACACCTTCCAGATGTTCGCACTCATGGCAGATCGCTCTTGCTAATAATCCTTCCGCTTCCAGCTCAAACAACTCCATATTTTCATCGTATGCTCTGACTTTCACATAATTTGGTCTTGTCACAATACCATATTTGCCAGGTAAACTTAAACATCCTTCCTGTCCTGTCTGAGTTCCGTCTGTCTCGATAATCTCAGGATTAATCAAAACGTATCCTGTTCCGTCTGTATCAATTACGACAACACGTTTTAAAATTCCTACCTGTGGCGCTGCAAGCCCCACTCCATTTGCCTCATACATCGTATCAAACATATCATCAATTAATTCCTGTATTCTAGGAGTCATTTCTTTGATCTCCCGACATTTTTTCTCCAGTATTTCGTCCCCCATTACTCTGATTGTTCTGATTGCCATGTTTTTTCCTCCATTTTCTCTCATTTATCTAGTTCATATCAAATTGAATCAAAATTTTCTGATATCCTTCATTTGCCTTTATATATTGTTCCATTCTTTCCTTTATTTGCAGCAGCATCTTTTTCTCTTTATATTTTATATATAAAATTTTTCGATATGTATCGCTGATTTTTGTGATCTGCTCATCTGCCGGTCCAATTACTGAGATATTTGCTTTTTTCGGCACAATCTGCTCCACATATTTTTTTAAATAGGTCATACCTGCCTCTAAATGTTCCAGATCTGCGCAAGATCCATGTACTGCCATCAGATGCGAGACAGGCGGATATCCTCCTAACATTCGATATAAAAGTTCCTCTTCATAAAAACTTTCGTAGTCTTGGCGCGCTGCATCCACAATGCTGTAATGTTCTGGATTATACGTCTGAATCACAACTTCTCCCGACACTTCCCCTCTGCCTGCTCGTCCTGCCGCCTGTGTCAAAAGCTGAAAGGTCTTTTCTGCCGCCCGATACGTCCCCGCATGAAGGGAAAGATCTGCCGCAATCACGCCTACCAGCGTCACATTTGGAAAGTCATGTCCCTTTACAATCATCTGTGTTCCGATCAAAATATCGGCGCGATGATCCGCAAATGCAGATAAGATTTTTGTATGTCCTTCTTTTTCTCTCGTCGTGTCCAGATCCATTCGCAGTACCTTTGCATTTGGAAATTCTCTTTGCACTACTTCCTCTATCTGTTGTGTTCCCACGCGAAAACTCGACAAAAAAGAAGAACCGCACTGCGGACATTTTTTAGGATGTTCCTGCTCGTATCCGCAATAATGACAGATTAATTTTCCATTGTTATGAAGCGACAAAGAGACATCGCAATGAGGGCATTTTATCACTTCGCCACAAGAGCGACACGATAAAAATCCTGCATATCCTCTTCGATTTAAAAACAGCATGACCTGCTGTTTTTTCTCTAATCGTTCTTCTATTTTTTCTCTCAATATCATACTTAAAACAGATCGATTTCCGCTTCTTAATTCTGCACGCAGATCTACAATCTGCACACTCGGCAATCTGCTTTCCTTCGCTCTTTTTTTCAGTGTATACAGGCGATATTCTCCGTTTTTTGCGCGATAATAAGATTCCAGAGAAGGTGTCGCTGACCCTAGAATCACTTTTGCATTTTCCATCACGGCACGCTGTATTGCCACCTCACGGGCATGATATCTTGGAACGGTTTCACTCTGATATGCGTCTTCATGTTCTTCATCTATAATTATGATTTTTAAATTTGGAAATGGCGTAAATAATGCTGATCTTGGACCGATCATCACATCAATCTCGCCTCTTTTTGCACGTTCAAATTGATCGTATCGCTCTCCTGGCGATAGTCTGGAATGAATAATAGAAATGCGTTCTCCAAATCTTCTGTAAAAGCGCATCACAGTCTGGTAAGTCAGAGCAATCTCTGGAATCAGTACGATTGCCTGACCGCCCTTTTCCACTGCATAAGCAATCAATTCTATATAGATTTCTGTCTTTCCGCTTCCTGTGATTCCATGAAGCAAAGAGACGCGGTAGGATTCCTCATCCCAGTGCGCTGTGATATCTTGCACAATTTCTTCCTGTTCCTTATTGAGGTGAATCGAACCGGATGTTTTTCCTTCTACACGAATTGGATTTCGATATACCGTCACAGCCTCGCATCTTAAAATCTGCTGTTCCTCCAGAGAGCGAATCACAGAAGCTGTCACATTTAGTTTTCCCGTGATCAGTTCGTATGGAATCTGTTCTTCCTCCACCAAAGCTTCCATGACTCGGACTCGTGCAGACTGGTGCTTTTTTCTAAAAGTCTCTAGCTTTTCTATCGCATCCTGTTTTGAAATGATAAGTCTGACTGTCTTTTTTTCTTTCGGCCGCTGTTTTTGCTTTACCGGTATCACCGTTTTGATCGCCTGAATCATAGTACCGCCGTATTGCTGTCTGATCCACGCCGCAAGCATCATTCTTCCTGTCTCAGCGCCGATTTCTCTTTCCAGAACAGCGTGAATTTCTTTTATTTTATGCAGATCGATTTCTGGCTTTTCTGAAAATCCAACCACATATCCTTTCACCATTCGGCTTCCTTTTCCAAATGGCACTTCCACCGCCATTCCCTCTTTTATCTTTCCTTCCAGATTTTTAGGAACTTTATACTGAAATGTGCGGTCCAGCTTTTCCTGCGTGATATCTACAATAATATCCGCATACTGCTGTCTCATCTATGCTTCCTTTCCGTCTTCTTCCAAAATCTCTTGAATCAGCACTCTTTCATCCATTGGATGTTTGACTCCTTTGATTTCCTGATACGTCTCGTGACCTTTTCCAGCCATGACAATGATATCACCTGGCTCTCCATGATGAATCGCCCATGCCATCGCTTCTTTTCTATCTGTAATTTTAATGTATTTTCCATCCGTTTTTCGGACTCCAATTAAAATATCTTCTATAATGTCTTCCGGATTTTCAAATCTAGGATTATCAGATGTGATAATGGACAAATCTGCAAGACGGCCTGAAACTTCTCCCATCTGATATCTGCGGTTTTTATCACGGTTTCCTCCGCATCCAAACAGACAAATCAGTCGATGTGGATGATACTCTCTCAATGTTGTAAGCAGACTTTCCAAACTCATCGCATTGTGGGCATAATCCAGCATTACGGTAAATTTATCGGAAACCTTAATCAGTTCAATTCTTCCTTTTACTTTTTCTTTCTTCAATGCAGCAAGAATCTGTTCTTCTGTGACATTAAAATGACTGCATACCGCAATCGCTGTCAATGAATTATATACGCTGAATTTTCCAGGAATATCTACTTCTACTTCAAAATCTCTTTTTCCTTTTACTTGATAGCGCACTCCTAAAAATCCAGGTCCGCTGATCATTTTTACATCCGATGCGCGGAAATCGGCATTGGAAGAAAATCCAATTCTCTCCACTTCACATGTATGATTTTTCAAAATCTCGTTCACATGAGAATCATCCTCATTTACAATTCCAAGGCGACACTGACGGAACAGCATACTCTTACAAGCCATATAGTCTTCAAAACTTTCATGTTCGGCCGGTCCGATATGGTCTGGCTGTAAATTTGTAAATACGCCGATCTCAAACAGAACTCCTGCCGTACGATGCAGCATCAATCCCTGAGAAGAAACTTCCATCACGGCAAATTCGCATCCGGCATCCACCATTTTTCTGAAATATTTCTGCACCGTACAAGATTCCGGCGTCGTATTTTCTGCTGGAATTGCCTCATCTCCGATAATCGTCTGAATCGTTCCAATCAATCCTACCTTGTAGCCAGCCGCCTCCAGAATCGATTTAATCATATATGTAGTTGTTGTTTTTCCCTTTGTTCCTGTGACACCGATCACTTTTAATTCCCGCGCCGGATATCCATAGTATGCCGCTGAAATGTATGACATAGCAAGACGGCTATCTTTTACACGAATTACGGTTACATTTTTGGGAACTTCCACTAAGTCCTGAACGACAAGCACACGAGCTCCCTTTTCCACTACTTCTGCCGCATACTTATGACCGTCACTGACTGCTCCTTTAATGCAGAAAAATAACGATCCCTCGCTAACATGTCTGGAATCATTTACAATATCTGTTATCTCCACATTCAGACTGCCATTGACACATTCATATTCTATTTCCTTTAACAATTCTGTCAGTCTCATTGATGTTCCTCCATTTTAATTCATTTTTTAAATCTTTCATCTGATATTATTTTGCTGACACCTTTTCCATGTGTCTATTATATCATTCCAAAACAGTGATAACAACCAGCAAGAGAAAAAAGAGCGTGCCATATCGACGCACCCTCTTTATCTAAGACAGAACCTGTTAAATTACAGATAATTTATCGCTACTGCTGTCAGATTCGCTGCCATATGCAGCACAATCGGTCCTTTTATACTGCCGCATTTCTCATATACCATACATAAAAGCAATGCCAGAGGAAATGCGTACATCATCTGAATTGGATTTCCATGATAAACAGCAAATAAGATCGAAGAAAGAACCATTGCCCAGCCGGCCCCTGCCATACGTTTCATTCTCTGATACGTCAAGCCCCGAAATAAAAGTTCTTCTGCAACTGGCGCAAAAATACCTGCTCCTAACAGTTGTACCAGAATATTCCCTGCAAAAAGCGCTTCCTGCGTCTCATTAGAAAAATAGCTGGTAACACCAATCACATTTAAAACCCACGTCAGCGCCTGACTCGACACAATTCCTATCCCTGCAATAAAAATCAGTTCTTTTGCAGTTCCTTTCTTTTGCCCGCGATCCTGATACTTTTGTATTTCTCTGTGATAAAGAATCACAGCCGGCAATATCGCCAGACCTGCTGTGATGGCTGTCAGTTCCGCCGAATCGCAATATGATCCAAAAAACATAATCACAGCTTGAGAAATAAAGAAGTGAAGCAAAAGCGGTGTGACAACCGATAATATTCTGCCCTCTGATGTTCTCACTCTATTGTACTGCCTTTCTGTGAAAAATATGTGTCGATTCCATCTGCAACTGCATCGGCCATAATTTCCTGATTTTTTTCGTCTGCCATATACAGATCATCTGCCTGATTTGTCATAAATCCCATCTCCAGAATCGTCACAGGCATTGTACTCCAGTTTATTCCTGTCATGGAGTCTGTCTCCATCACTCCATCATTTAAAAGCCCTGTCGCTTCACAGTAAGATTCCAAGATACACTGTGCTAAACAATAAGAATCTTCATACAGGTATCCTACATATGGATTTTCCTGCGATGGAATCATCGTCAAAGCTCCAGATACAGAAGAATCTTCGCTTCCATTTGCATGAATCCTCACCGTAATGTCTGCTTCCGCTTCTGATGCAATCTTTGCTCTGTCTATGTTGCTTAAATTGACCTCTTGTTCTGTCCTTGTCATCACAACTTCATATCCACGCTCTTTTAACTCTTTCTCCAGTTTCAATGCTACAGAAAGATTCAATTCTGACTCTGCAATTCCTGTAAAGCTGCCTTGTGTCCCAGATACGATTCGTGCCTTCATAATATCAGATCCAGGCGCATTTGGCTCCATCCCTGTCATATCCTGACCTATGCCCTGATGCCCCGCATCAATCGCCACAATATATGGTTCTTCTTTTACCGTGTTCTCTGTCTCTATCATTTTTTGTTCTGCCGCATCGGCATTCAAAAAAAATACCGACGCAGCGCACCATACTCCCAAAACAGATTTTATTCTGCTTCTTTTCATTCTTATCCTCCTGCCCTACGCTCCAATTTCTGCCTCGTATGCGAGGATTGTATTAATATTTGCCATCTCAATCGAAGAGAGCAAATCATAAGAAAACTCAGAAGGACTATAAATTGGCTGATACCATGGCTGAGAATCGAAATAAGACTGCAGCCATTCATCATCAAACATTCTTCCATGTCTTGCAAAAATTTCATTGCGCGCTAAGAGAAGATCGCCCCCATTTAAACCAACAAGAGAATCTCTCGTCAAAAGCTCACTGCTGCTGTTTGGAAGGATATAACCGCCTCCAGTATAGATCGGTTCTTCCTCTTCTCCCCATCCATCTTCGTAGCCATCATCTACTGGTTCTGTTTCTGGAGGATACGTCTCTGGTGGATTTGTCTCCGGTGGATTCGTCTCCGGCGGATTTGTCTCCGGTGGATTTGTCTCTGGCGGATACGTCTCTGGCGGATCTGTCTCCGGTGGATTCGTCTCCGGCGGATTCGTCTCTGGCGGATTTGTCTCCGGTGGATTCGTCTCCGGCGCTTCGGTTTCATTCTCTTTTTTGATTGTCACCGGCGGAACATTCTCTGATTCTTTCTCTGTTTTAGAAATTTGAACCGGAGCTATCGTTTCTTCCGTCTCTTTTTTTGTCTTTTGAAGTTTAACAGAAGATACGCTTTTCTCTGTTTCTTTTTCTGTCTTGCGGATCGTTGCCGGTGAAACTTTCTCTGTTTCTCCTTTTTGTTTTGCAGAAGCTTGAATAGAAACGGAACCGACCTGTTTCTTTTCAGTTTCTTTTTTCGTTTCGGTTTCTTTCTTCGTTTCCGTCTCTTTCTCTGTCTCATTCTTTGCTGCAGCTTCCCCAGGAGTCACGATGTTTCCGCCTTGATTCACCTTAACAGTCTGATTTGACGGATCTGGTTTTAATATTACATTCCGAACTAAAAAGACCGTTCCTATTCCCACTGCAATCGTAGCAGCCAGCATTCCAGCTGTCATGATTATTGTTTTTCTTACTTGCTTTTTTCTTTCCTGATACTGTTTGGAATCTCTGTACCGCACTGGTTCTACTACCTTAAACTCTGTCGGTAAAGGCTCGTTCAAAAGATCCTCGATGGAGATGTCATTTTGTTCTTTCTCCTCCATCGCCTGAATCTCCTGTTCTTTTTCTCTTACCTTTTTTTCCATATTCTCTTCAATGATTTCGCCGCAATTTCTGCAAATCACCGCATTATCAGGAATTTCTTGCTTACATTTTTTACAAATCATATATCATACCCCTTTTTTACAAATTATTTTGTTCTTCTCCTCTATCTTTCAGAAAAGCGACACTTTATTTGAGCAAACCAGGAAGCAGACTGCCGATTCTTTTTGTATGCTACATTCTCTCTGGGGAAGAGAATCCAAGTACATGAATACAACTTTCCAAAATATCTTTTGTCAAAGCAAGCAGCTGAACCCATCCTGCGCGTCTCTTCTCATCTTCTTCGGTAAGAATTTTTGTCTCATGATAGAAACGGTTGAAAGCATTTGCAATATCATAAATATAAGAGCAAATCTTGTGAGGCGCAATTTCATCAAATGCGTTCTCCATCACCTGATTAAATTTCACAAGTTCCAGCATCAATGCCTTTTCGCTTTCATTGTAAGGCGTTCCGATCTTTTCTACACCCAGTTTTCTGCCCAGATTCTGATATCTATTTAAGATGGATTTAATACGAACAATCGTATATAAAATATACGGTCCTGTATCACCTTCAAAAGAAGTAAAGCGTTCAATATCAAATACATAATCTTTGGATGCCTGATTTGATAAATCTCCATATTTTACTGCTGACAATGCTACAATCTTTGCTGTTTTTCTTGCTTCCTCTGGATCAATCGCATGATTGTCCATGATTTTTTTATACATTTCCTCATTGATGTCAGAAATCAGCTTCTCAAGACGCATTACGCCGCCATCTCTTGTCTTAAACGGCTTTCCGTCTTTTCCATTCATCGTTCCAAATCCTAAGAATTTTAATTCTGTATCTTCCTCTACCAGTTTCGTCTTTCTTGCACAGCGGAATACCTGTGTAAAGTAAAGCTCCTGACGTTTGTCTACAACATAGATAATCTCATCTGGATGGAATAATTTCATACGTTCCACAATCGTTGCAAGGTCTGTCGTGTTATACAAAGATGCTCCATCTGACTTTAAGATCATACAAGGAGGAATTTCTTTTGTATCGCTCTCTTCTTTTACATCTACGACAAGAGCGCCGTCATCAATATGAGCATACCCTTCGTCTTTCATATATTGAACCATATCCGGTATGTATGGCTGCGCATCGGATTCTTTTTTCCACAGATCAAAAGATACATCCAGATTACTATAATTTTTTTTCAAATCTGCGATGGACACATCTAAAATATGATGCCACAGGGCAAGGTATCCGCGATTGCCATTCTGCAGAAGATACGTTGCCTGCATTGCTTCCTCTTTAAATTCTGGATGTTCTTTTGCATATGCGTTCGCTGTTGGATAAATTTCTTCCAGTTCTGAAATCGTAAATGGCGGTTCTTTCGGATATTCTCCTGTATAAGTTTCATCAAAGTAAACTAATTCTGGTTTTCTCTTTTTTAATTCTGTGATAATCAATCCCATCTGGAGTCCCCAGTCTCCCAAGTGAACATCGCCGATCATGTTATGGCCTAAAAAGCGTCCCATTCTCTTGATGCTCTCTCCAATAATTGCAGAACGCAGATGACCTACATGAAGAGGTTTTGCCACATTTGCTCCGCCGTAATCCAGCATAATGGTCTTTGGTTCTTTTACTTTTTCCACAGATAAATTTTCATCTGCCTGCATCTGATTTAAGTAATCTGCTAAAAATTCCGGATTCAGGCGAAGATTGATAAATCCTGGATTTACCGCATTTACTTCCGCAAAGACGTTACTCTTTGACAAAATTGCTACCACATCATTTGCGATCATAATTGGCGCTTTTTTATATGTTTTTGCTGCTGCCATCGCTCCATTACATTGATAGTCGCATAAATCAGGACGATTTGACAATGTCACCTTTGCGAACGCTGTATCATATCCAGCTTCTGCAAAAGCCTTTACCGCTTCGTCATTTATCAATTCTATTATCTTTTTCATGGCTTCTCCTTTGCTTCTGTACGGCTTATACCGTCTTTTTTTCTTCTCAGCAAAGCAGACTTTATCTATATTTTCTGCCTGTCTGCTTTCAACTTATCACATTATAGCATTGATTTCTTTTTATGAAAAGTATATTTTCCTTTGAAACTATGATATAATATCTTAAGATTTTTTCATAAATATTCTTAAATTCTATTATAAGGGGGATTTTCCATGAATGCAAAGCAAAACTATTACCAGACATTGTCTGCATCCATTTTAAAAAAATTAGAAAAACGAGGCATGGAAGCGTATTACTGCGCTTCAAAAGAAAATGCAGTGAAAATGATTCTGGATCTGATTCCAGAGCATTCTTCTGTGACATGGGGAGGTTCTATGACGCTTGCAGAAGCTGGAATCACAGACGCTTTAAAAAATTCAAAGCGAACGATCATAGACCGCAGCACAGCAAAAACGCCAGAAGAGACAAAGGCAATTTATCGCAGCGCTTTTTCTGCTGATTATTATTTGATGAGCAGCAATGCGATCACATATGATGGAGAACTTGTCAATACAGACGGGACTGGAAATCGTGTCGCCGCACTGATCTATGGCCCAGATCACGTTATCGTGGTTGCTGGAATGAATAAACTTGTCCCTGATGTCAATGCCGCTTTTGCCCGTATTCACAACGTAGCAGCTCCTATGAATACCATCCGCCTTGATATAAAAACACCTTGTCAGAAAACAGGGCTTTGCGCTGACTGCAAAAGTCCAGATACGATCTGCTGTCAGACAGTCGTTACACGTTACAGCCGAATTCCTGGAAGAATCAAAGTAATTCTTGTCGGGGAAGAGTTAGGATATTAAATCATTTTTTAGACAAAAAATCATAATTTTTGATTTGGAAAATTTTATCGGATGTGTCGTAAACCCTCTTGCTTTAGCTATGGGGCATATCAAATTATATCCGTCAAATAAAAATCAAATAGTAGTCAAACGTCAAAAAAGACCACTTTTTTCAGTGGTCTTTTCTTTTTCATATTTAATTTTCCTTATAAAATCAAGTTCTTCTAAAAAGCTAGCGACGGGAATCGAACCCGTGACCTCCTCACTACCAATGAGGTGCGCTACCGACTGTGCCACGCCAGCATTTCTATTACTCGTTACCGTTTGCTATTATACCGTTTCCTTTCTTTTTTGTCAACCTCTTTTTCTGATATGGAAAGCTCTCTTTTTTCAATCTCTCATTGCCTGTGCAAAGTCAACTCCCCATGACCTAAAGATCATGGACTTGTAACTGCCTAACGAAAATAAAATACACTGTAAAAGTCTGGCATCTGTTTTTCATTCACCTATTCTTTTACAGTGTATTTTTCTATTTTCTTTTTCTAAAATCTTATCGCTATGCTCTGCTCTATTTTACGTTCAGTCTCTGTCTTACAATCTCATATGCAAGCACACCTGCTGCCACAGAAGCATTTAAGGAATCAATATCGCCTTTCATCGGAATGGATGCGATAAAATCACATTTTTCTTTTACCAATCTGCTCACACCGCTTCCTTCATTTCCAATCACAAGACCCATTGGACCTTTTAAATCAAGACGATACATGGATTCTCCACCCATATCTGCGCAGACAAACCACATTCCTTTTTCTTTTAGTTCTTCCATCGTCTTTCCAAGATTGGTCACTTTCGCAACAGGCGTATAATTCAGCGCTCCTGCTGATGTCTTGGCTACCGTTGCCGTCAATCCTGCCGCACGGTGCTTTGGAATAATAACGCCATGTGCGCCTGCCAGATTTGCTGTTCGGATGATTGCTCCTAAATTATGCGGATCTTCGATTCCATCGAGCAAGATCAAGAATGGCGGAACGCCTTCTTCCTCAGCAGCTTGAAGCATTTCTTCCACCTGTGCATAGTGATATGCAGCCGCATAGGCGATCACCCCTTGATGTTTCCCTGTCTCAGACATCTGATCTAACCGTTCTTTTGCCACAAACTGGATAATGGTATCTTTCTTTTTTGCTTCTCTTACAATCGAGCGGACAGGGCCATCCTGACATCCATCCAAGACGAACAGCTTATCAATCGTTTTTCCAGCTCGAAAAGCTTCCAGAACAGCGTTTCTTCCTTCAATGGTCAATTCTTCATATCTCATCTTCTTTTCCTCTTTCTAATCCCATTTTCAGCAGCTGTGCTGCTCGTTCCATCTCTCCGTTTAAATACAGATATCCAATCAAAGCTTCCAGTCCTGTTGCTTTTTGATACTGACTCATCGTGGCATTTTTCGCCGTTGTATACGGTTTTGCATTTTTTCCACGCCGATAAATTTCCCGCTCTTTTTCCGTCAGATCTGGCATCAATTTTTCGACTGCCTTCGCCTGCGCTGGCGCTTTTACAATCTCACTCGTTTTTTTGTGTAATCTATTTGCAGAACAATTTCCCTTTTCCACCACTATCGTCCGAACCAGTAAGTCATACACAGCATCTCCGATATAGGCAAATGTCAGCGGAGAATACGTATTGATGTCCTGCTTCTTCATCTGAAACTGTTCGACCAAAAGATCAGGAAGCTGATTTACGCTCTTTTCCATTTTACACCTTCTCTTGTATCTTCCAAAATAATACCTTTTTCTAAAAGAGTATTTCGGATTTCATCTGCTTTCTGGAAATCTCTCGCCTTTCTTGCAGCCTGACGTGCCGCAATCATCTCTTCGATTTCCTGATCCAGCATTTCTTCTTCTTTTTCCACAATCAATCCTAAGATATCGCTTAATTCCACTACTTTGTCTTTCAGTGTCTGAAGATAGGATGTTGCACTGTCGGAGGATGCTGTTGTGTTTGCGAGCTTTATGATCTCAAAAATAGCAGATACGGCATCGGCTGTATTAAAGTCATCATCCATCGCCTCGTCAAATTTTACTGCCAGCCCATTCATCTCTTCGATATTCTTTTTCTCTTCCTCTGTCCATTCTTTTTCCTGTGCGCTGCCAAGCAGATGTTTTAAATGATCCACGCCATTTACAATACGTTCCAGACCGTTTTTGGAAGCTTCCATCAGTTCTGCGCTAAAATTCAGAGGACTTCTGTAATGCGCGCTCAGCATAAAGAAACGCAGTACCTGAAGATCATATTTATCGGCAATCTCTCTTACTGTGAAAAAATTTCCAAGTGATTTTGACATCTTCTTATTATCAATATTTAAGAATCCATTGTGCAGCCAATATCTTGCAAATGGTTTTTCATTGCAGCATTCACTCTGCGCAATTTCATTTTCATGATGTGGGAAAATCAAATCTTCTCCGCCTGCATGGATATCAATTTCTTCACCCAGATATTTTTTTGCCATGACAGAACACTCTATATGCCATCCTGGTCTTCCCTCGCTCCATGGTGAAACCCAGAAAGGCTCTCCTTCTTTCTTTGGCTTCCACAGTACAAAATCAAGCGGATCTTCTTTCTGATCTTCTCCAGAAACAAGCAAAGAACGATTTCCTGAGCGCAGATCATCCAGATTTTTATGTGATAATTTTCCATATTCTTTAAATTTTTTCGTGCGGAAATATACCGTTCCATTTACATCATAGGCATATCCTTTTCGGATCAGCTCGCTGATCATCTCGATCATTCCGTCAATCTCTTCTGTCGCAAGAGGATGTGTCGTAGCTGGTTTCACATTCATATCTGCCATATCTTTTTTACATTCTTTGATATATCGCTCGGAAATCTCATGGGCAGAAACTCCCTCCTCGATTGCCTTTGCAATGATCTTATCATCCACATCGGTAAAGTTTGAGACATAATTTACTTCATATCCTTTATGTTCCATATATCTTCTCACCGTGTCAAATACAATCATCGGTCTTGCATTTCCAATATGAATAAAATTGTAAACCGTTGGTCCGCACACATACATCTTTACCTTGCCCGACTCCACCGGCACAAATTCCTCTTTTTGCTTTGTCATGGTATTATACAGCTTCATTTTAATCTACCTTTCTTCTCTGATTTTTTCATCTGACTGAACTTAGTCTCTGAATCTCCTACCTCATCGCTCATTATAACATATAATCAAAAATTTTTCTTTTGTCAATATAATCGGCTTAAGAATGACTTTATTTTTTCTCAAACCCATTCATTCAAAAAAGAATCTGCCATAGGATCTTCTGCTTTAAAAAATTGAGGCAGATCTGCGATGGAGACTTGAATCATTCCTTCCTGCGACTCTATTCGTCTGATCTTTCCGCCATTTTCTTCAATCAAAATTTCATAACAGCCCTCATTTTGTGGAATCCAAGTATCTCTCACCTGAATCCGAACCATTTTCTTCTCTTTACTTTTCAACTGACAAATCCAGCGTTCCAAATGAATAATTCTTGCCATCATCCACGGCTTTCTTTTTTCTTCCAGACATTCCTCTGTCTTGTCAAATGCCGCCACTTTTATTTTTTCATTTGGACACTCTTTTTCTAAAAATTCCTGTATCGCCTCTGAGACATCATTTCGATACTCTTCTTTGAGCAATGGCTCTATCATCATCGTGCCATTTTCCCGTATCAGTTGAAAACTTCCAACACATTCTGTACCATGCCAAATTCCGATCATCTTTCCGTTCATTGCGCTCAATTCTCTGTCTAAATCTTCCAGATAAGCGATCGTTCTGCTTGCAAAAAGACGATATTTCTTTTTTAATATTTCATTTAAAGTATGACTCAACACATACAGATCTTCTCTTCCAACTTCTCTCAGAGTAAATTTTTTCTGTGCAGAACCGCTCTTTCTTTTATCCCCAACCTGATGTGTTTTTTCTTTCTGACTGTAAAAAAATCGAAAATCAAACGGTTTATAAATCAATTCTGATGCTGGCATCAAGTATAAAAATGGATACTCTTTTTCATATAAAAATGTAAAAATTTCTTTAAAAAGAGACGTCATAATTCCGCGATGGCGAAGTACTTTTTTTGTCGCCACTGCCACGAGATACGCCCCATGTACTGCCTTGTTGTCG
>CBCTVZ010000033.1:0-22078 GCA_965150505.1 uncultured Robinsoniella sp.
CCAGAGGTAAAACGGTCCGAAGTACCACAGCAGCAGCTGCAGCATCAAAGGTGTACCGCGCATGATGGAGATATATAATTTTGCAACATTACGCAGCAAACCATTTTTTGACATACGCAAAAATGTAATGCCCAATCCTAATGGAAGCGAAAACAATAAGGTCAATCCAAAAATACTGATCGTCGTTGCCATACCGCTTCCAAGCTGAGCGCACATCGTTGAAAAATCCATTTTTTCTCCTCCTGTAGTTCTTTTTCTTTTTTCTTTCCAGAGGTTTCTATCATAAGCTCCTCCGCACAAAAAGGGCTGCTGCTCTCTCTGCAACAGCCCTTTCACTGTTTTTTTATTTTCTGCTTTATTTTCCAATCGTTGTGATGTCTTTACCAAACCACTTTTCTGAGATCTCTGCAAGTGTTCCGTCTTCTGCCATCTCTTCGAGTGTTGACTGCACCTGATCTCTCAGTTCTTCATTTCCTTTTTTAAATCCGATTCCATAATCTTCTTCAGCCAAAGCTTCTTCTAAAACAATAAAGTCTGCATCTCTGCTCTCGATCTGATAGCTTGCAACTACATCATCCATCGCAATCGCATCGACTGCGCCTGCTTCCAGATCCATAAATGCCGTATTATAATCTGCAACTGTCAAAAGCGCTCCAAAACTGGATGTCAGATCTGCATTTTCTTCTTCTTTCAAAGCTGCCTCAGCGCTGGAATCGATCTGTACGTCAACGGTCATTCCTGCTAAGTCTTCCAAAGTCGTAATACCAGAATCTTTCTTTACGACAAAAACTTGTTTATTTGCCATATAAGGTTCTGACCATGTATAGTTTTCTTCTCTTCCTGTCATGGTAAATCCATTCCAGATACAGTCAATCGTTCCGGAATCCAGTTCCATATCTTTTGCATCCCATGCGATTGGCTGATAGACGATCTCTTTTCCAAGACGCTCTGCCACTTCTGCTGCAAGTTCCAGATCAAATCCTGTGAACTCTCCATCATCTCCTACAAACCCCATCGGTGGAAAATTCTGATCAAATCCAACTGTAAAAGTATCTGATGCAGCCGTTACAGAAAGTGAAGCGGATATCATCGCTGTTGCTGCTAACACGCACATTATTTTTCTTTTCATAATCATACTCCTCCATGTTTAAATTATACGTCTTAATCTCTGCCCTTCTTTTTTATCGAATAAATTTTGGCACTTGATTAATTGACCACTCTACCTTGCTAAACTATGAAACCTATCTTATCATGGAAATATGATTTTGTCAACAATAAGCTGTCTTTCTATCAAAGACATTTTAAGAACTTGTACTTTTATGATACGCTTCCTTGCACTCTTCAAAAAATTCTTTTGGCGTCATGCTTTTTAGCCGTTCACTCAGCGTATGATCCTGCGTCTTTTCATACACTTTTTCCTGCTCCTGCTTCAATTCTTCCCATTTTTCCAGAGGCTCTCCAAGTTCTTCAAGCCGTTCTTTTCCTTCCTCTTCATCCAGATACAAAGGCAGAAGAAGCAGGTATCTGCGATAACTCTCTTTTGACTGAAGAATCTGAAAAGACTGCCACAGACAATCAGCAGCTTCCTCAAACAAAAACATTTTTGCATAGGCGACAGCCATATTATTCAAAATGGAAGCATAAAACTGCACGCCCAATTTTCCTGGATTTCGCTCTTTTAAAATCTGATAATACTCCTGAATCGCATTCATATACATTTCGTATTCCACCAGATAATCTGCCTTTACTTTCTTTCGGATATCCGCCGGCTGAATTTCTATTCTGGAAATTTCTTCCTGCATTTTCCGAAACTCACTGTGCGACAGATATCCGATCTCTTTAAAAATCGGAAGTATAAAATCGCCTATACTTCCCCCTCTTTCAAGCTGGTCATAGAGACGGCGGTAAAGTCCTTCCAGTCCAAGTTCCTCTTTGATCCAGTCACACAATTTTTCATTCACAAGCGTCTGGTCGATCAGATAAATATTATTCTGAAGATAAAAGCACAGCTCTTCTATGGAGTAAATATTGGTACTGATACTCTCAATGTAATACGGATTCTTTGCCAGACGGATCTGACATAGCCGACATCCACTCATAGCAATTCCCCTTCTTTCTTCAAATCAATCAATTTTTCCCATACCTTGCCGGATGAACGATACAGTCCCCCAAATCCTCTGTCCTCTAATCGCACCTGACAAGTATGCTGATCTAAGAAACTTACTGTCATACGGATTCGCACCGTTCTGTCAGGACGGTTTTTAATCGGATCTGTCACGATCGTCTCTTGTCTGATCTCTCCTGTTCTCATCTCTTTTATCATCAGCGTAACTTCGTTTGTCTGATCGAAGATAAAATCACATTCATGATATGCCTCATACCAGTTCGCCCCTGCCGTGATGATTGGATAATAACTTTCTTTTCCCCGAATCACCATATTCATTCCGATATTAAAATGAACCATATCAGGACTGTCATATAAAAATCCGTCGTTCTTTTTTTCTCCGATTCTCTGGAGAGCCCCATAACAAGCTCCTTTTGTATAAAGATTTTTTCCAGCAAAGCCATGTCGCCGTTTGCTGCATATAAATTTTATACAAGGCTGCGCCCATTCTTCCAAAAATTCATCTCCCACCAGATAGACAGAAGAGTAAGATGCGTTTTTAAAAAGATTTTCAATCATATCCTGAAATCTTCGCGCTTTTTCTTCTCCCCAATGACTTTCTCCTACTCTCCTGCGAAGTCGTTCGTCCAGCGTCAAAAATCCTTTTTTTTCAATGTGTACGATTGCTGGTTTTGTCTGATAGTCTGTATAAAAATCATATGCAACAATGGTATCTTTCTCATATTCAAACAATCCCACATGATACGTCCAAAGTGTCTTTTTTTGGTTGATCATAAAATAGAAAAAACTCTCCATATGATCCTGAAAGAAGATATTATTTTTTGAAATTCCGATTCCAGTTAATGCCTTTTTTAATGTGCTGATATATTGCTCTCTCATTTCCTGCATCGTCACTGCAATCGTCATCTGCTCCAGCGTGCCTGTGCCAGATAAAAGTCCCAGACATTCTTTAATAAAAATTCCGATTAACTCTGCCGTTGGAATACTTTCCTGATCTAATTCCACAGGCTGCTGCAGATCCATCAACCGTACTAAATCATTTAAAAAATAACCGTCTGCCCTTTCTTCCTGAAGTTTCACAGCGTCTGCTCCAAAATACCATTCCTGTTCTCCTTTCATCCGAAACAGACACGTTGGAATCAAATATTTTTCATTTCCTGCCACGGTACTTACCGTCATCGGTTCATCTTTACTTCTGCTGTAAAATGTAATCTGGGAATATTCTCTGCCGAGATCAAACCCAACAATCGTTCTATGCTGTTCCCTTATCATGTCATATTCCCCCTCACATCATTTTTAATACTTCATCAGCAAATGTCTGCTGCTGTATATATTGCTGGATAATTTGATTTAATTTCTGCGTCTGTTTTTTCTCCAGACTTTCTGCCATTTGATTCAAAAGATCGTATTTACTATTTCCATTTTTCTTTTCCCTGTGATATTCCAAGACAGAAACTTTGCTCTTTTTTGTCTTGCCTCCACACTCTTCCACAATATAATAGGTCAGTCGCTCTCCATAAAACAGTGTAAATTCTTTGCTGAAAATCCCTTCATACACATTCAACATCGGCTCTTTTTTCTCTGCCAATTCTTTTTCTTTACCGTCTGCAATATAATAATGCAGCATGACAGATGCTTCTGGCTTTGCCCGATATTCAATAAATACTTTATCCTGAAGCTGATATGGTCTTGTATAAATATCTGGAAATTCCTGAAAGAACTGGAATCGCATTCCTCGATGCGCAAATTCCTCCAAAAGGATAGTGACTTGCAGCTCTTGCTGTTCAGACAGACGCTGTTTTTGTGAAAGGGAAGCATAATAACGCAAAAGTGCAAGACAACATATTTCTTCTAATTCTTTTCCCATTTGCATCTGTCTTTCTATCTTATCAAAAACGATTTTTCCAACTTGTTTTTCCTGCACAAAATATTCATAGGAACGCAGAATCAGATACGCGCGACAAATTTTCCGATCTCCCATTTCTTTGCTGTAATGTTCGTAGATCGGCTCTGTTCCTTCTGTTCCGCTCCTTGTAAATAATACCATCGCAAGGATTTTTTCTTCTATTTTGAATCCATCCAGATCAAAATTTTGGCCTGCATTCCATACCTCTTTCATTTTTGGAATCGGTCCTTCATAATAGAACAACAAATAATTCAGGATTTTCTTATCGTATTTTTTCTTTCTGAAGCAGTCAATACAAAGAGAAAGCAGCAATTCATTTTCCTCATACTCCATCATCGCAATCACATTGCTGCACAGCTTTGTCATTCTGGCAATATCTATTTCCTCTGCTCCATAAACAGCAATCAGATCAAATGTCTCCTGATAGAATCCGTGGTCAATTAAAATCTCAAACAATTCTTTTTTATCTGCAGGTACAAATGCTTCATAATCCATGTTTCTCAGATATTCATAAATACCTTTATCACATGGATGGATGGTATAGAAATCTAAAATCTCTTTTCTGAGTAAGAGACGATATTCTTCTTTGATCTCTTCGAGTTCCACAAGTCGTTCTACCTCTTCAATCCTCTGAGGCATTTCATTTGCTTTTCTTGTTTTCTCACATTCCCATAAAAGCATTCCTGCATGATCCGGAGATAAATCTTTTACCCATTCTGTAAATTTTTCATTTGTCAGCAGTTTTTCCAACTCATATAAAGCTGGCGAAGCATATCTGTTTCCGGCTGCATCTACCATCACAATCGAATAATCCTCTGTATAAATCTGAATCTGCGCTTTTCCATGAATCACAGGAACAACATTTTCTTCTTTCAACTGTCTGTGAATCACAATCACAGATGTAATTTCCGGCATATGACATTTCAACTCATACGTAAACAATGCTCTTCCTAATCCATCTGCCAGCCGTTTGCTCAATATTTTTTTTGTCAAAAATGTCTCGTATAAGATGGCTAGATTATGATTGATTCTGCCAAATGCAAGCTGATCCAACATAAATTTCTCTATCGAAGGTCTGTAACTGCGATAACTTTGTGGATCATCTTCTTGATTCTGCACGACATTTGCATAGACAAACGCCTTTTTTTGATAATGCAGCGTATTATTGTAGGCAAAATACATTCTTATAATCTGAGGAAGTTTTTTCGTGCTATTCTCATTCATAGACTCCACATACGCCTCGTACAGCCCAGTTAATCTTAAATCTTCTTCTACGCCCTTCGCATACCAGATAAACGCTTCCTGATCCGCTTTTTCGCCTTTTAGTAAAAGCTCACAGATACTTCTGACAAGCTGTTTCGATGGAAATTGCTCATAACACTCTTTTAAAACAGAAAATGTAGTCTCATCATATTCTTTGCATCGTAAAGCCAGATCTGCCGTCTCTTGCGCAATTTCCTTCGTCAGCAGATTTTCTTTGCACGCAAATTTCAAAATCGCCACCGTAAATTCATCTAAGCGTTTCATCAGCACAGGTTCTCTTGCAAACAGCTGATATACCTCTAAAAATAAAATTCTGCTGCGGCATCCGTACAAAAATTGTTCTCGCACAGCTTCTATTTTCTGCTGAGGAGAATTTAGATATTTCTCCTGAAGATGAAGCAAAATCCACTTTAATTTCCAGCTTTCTCTATTCTGCATATACAGACCGACAATCTGTTCTTCCATCTCATCGACATATTTTCTTTCATTGTGATAAAATGTCGTCAGATATAAATAGTATCCTTTCACTTCTGCCCGATCTAAACGTCCTTTTTTTTCTTCCAGCTTTTCTAGAACCATGCTTGCCTCTAAAAATTTCCCAAGTGTGAAATAAAGCTGTGCCTGAAACAGTTCCAGAATCGGATGATTTCCGCCATACTCATAATAGGCATCCAATGCTTCCTGCGACCGGATCTGCCATTCCTCCACAGAAATCTGTCTCGTCTGTAAACTGATATACAAGGAAACTAATTTTTCAATTTGCCGCTGGGTCTTCAAAACTGTTCTTTTCTTCTCTTTTGTTCCTTTTTTTGTCACTAAAATCTCATAGCGTAATTCCTGATGATCGGTCCGTATTCGGATCGTGCCATAGTTCCTGCCTGTATGCAGTTTTTCTTCTTCAATAATGTAGTCCAGTTGATAAGAATTTCCGACAAATTCATCTGTTGTCACCATTGTTCTCTCTAAATGGATAAAATCAGCATCTGCTATAAAATCAAGTTTTTGAAATCCCCAACAATTTTTTACAATCTGAATGCTTTCTTTAAAAGAATCTTCTGGTTCTTCATACGTTACCTTTGTTTCTCTCACGCGGAAAGAAATTGGTTCTTTTTTCTTACAGGCAACCAGAAACTCTTCCATGGAACGATAACTGACAGAAAGTTCCCGAATGCCCTCATACAACGTAACATATTCCGGAGCATCCTGTTCTAACATCTGCATAAATTCTGATTTGATGAAAAACAGATATGCTTTTTGATAATCTTCTTTCGCAAGTTCTGCAAATGCCTCAAGGCTTCTCTGATACGGTTTGTATTCTTCTTCCTGCAATTCCAGCACGCTCAAATGATATGGCAGTTCATATTCCCCTACACTAGAGCAAATCGACAAAACTCCATCTAATTCTTCTCCAGGCTTCATTCCCGATGTATCTGCCTCGTATGTGATATAAACTGTTCGCCCACTGAAATTTTCTGGATCGCATATCACTCTTGTACTAGAAGAATAGAGAAAGCCTCTGATCTTTCTGTCTTCTGTATTTTCTATGCGGAATCCTCCTCTGACTTTCTCCCCTGCCGCCGCTTTTATTTCCAGTTTCTCCTCTGAAAATATCAATTTAGGCATCTCATATTCAAATTGCTCATTCCGCAACTGGTCAATCCTTCTTTTCAAATTGTTCACCTGCACTTTTTCTACTATTTTCGATTAGTCTGAGTATACCACAGAAAAACAGCCGGGGAAACCCTCGGCCGCTCATTCACTCTAAAATTTTCTTCAGTTCATCCATAAAAGTATTGACATCTTTAAATTCCCGATATACAGATGCAAAGCGTACATAGGCAACTGCATCCAGCTGTTTTAATTTATCCATCACAATCTCGCCAATCACTTTACTTTCAATTTCTCTCTCTTCTCTGTTGAAAATTTCCGTCTCAATACAGTCAATCGCCTGATTCATTTCCTCCACAGAAATAGCTCGTTTGTAACATGCTCTTAGCACTCCGGCCTCTATCTTGGAACGATCATACTGTTCTCGTGTGGAATCTTTTTTTATCACAATCAAAGGTATGGTCTCTACTTTTTCATAAGTCGTAAATCTTCTGCCACATTCATCACAAAGCCGTCTTCTGCGGATAGACTGACCGTCATCAGCCGGTCTGGAATCTACTACACGGGTATTATCATGGCTGCAAAATGGACACTTCATACAGTTCCCTCCTTGACAAACTTTTCTTACACACCAGACGTATCAAGCCGTCTGCCCCTCTGTCAATTCACCTGTACGTTATACAGCACAGGTTACGTTAGTCTGAGTATAGCGAATTCGACAATTACTGTCAACTTTTTTTCAAAAGGATTCACATTTTTTTTCGCTTTTCATACCATAATAGAAAGATCTTTTTCAGCTTTAAATACTCAGAAAGGAAAATATATGCGTATCTGTGATCTGCGTCAAAAAGAAGTCATAAATATCTGTACCTGCCGTTCTCTTGGCTGTGTAACAGATGTCGATATCAATCCGAAAACAGGTTGTATTACCTGCCTGATTGTCCCTGGACCAGGGCGACTTTTTTCTGTTTTTGGAAGGGAATGTGAATTTATTATTCCATGGAAAGACATCGTTCAAATCGGCGATGATATCATTTTAGTCAAGGTCAGAGAGGAAGATGTTCGCTCTCCTCGTCCCTCGTAAACTAGGAAAGATAATAGCGCATATTTTTCAATGCGCTCTTCTCAAGACGGCTGACTTGCGCCTGAGAAATTCCGATTTCCTGCGCCACTTCCATCTGCGTCTTTCCCTCATAGAAGCGCAGTTCCACAATGTAGCGTTCTCTATCCTCTAGATGCCTCATTGCCTCTTTAATTGCGATATCTTCAATCCAGTTTTCTTCTTTATTTTTTTTGTCGCTGATCTGGTCCATCACATACAGCGTATCTCCTCCTTCTGTATAGACTGGATCGTATAAACTGACTGGACTTTGAATCGCATCCATCGCCATCACAATGTCCTCTTTTGGAATGCCGATTTCTTCTGAAATCTCTGAAATTGTCGGCTCTTTCAGATTATTTTTCATGTATAATTCTCTTGCATTGATTGCTTTGTAAGCTGTATCTCTCAGTGATCTGGAGACGCGAATGCTGTTGTTGTCTCTGAGATAACGACGGATTTCCCCAATAATCATCGGCACTGCATACGTCGAAAATTTTACATTTAAAGAGGTGTCAAAGTTATCTATCGCTTTGATCAGCCCGATACATCCTATCTGAAATAGATCGTCCGGATTTTCATTGCTTCCTGAAAATCGTTTGATTACACTTAGAACAAGCCTTAAATTTCCTTTGATATATCGTTCCCTTGCATCGGTATCTCCCTCTTTAATTCTGCGAAACAGTTCTTCTTTTTCTTCATGTTTTAAAACAGGCAGCTTCGCTGTATTTACTCCGCAAATTTCCACCTTATTCAGTCCCATTTTAAGAATCCTCCTATCTCGTTCTATCTAATATTTCTTCTAAAACTCTTAATAGAATGATTCACATAATTGAAACCAAATATACGATTTATGAAAAAATATAAAAAATAAAAGCCCTTGACACTATAGGTCAAAGACTTTAAAAGCTCTCTTGTGTTTCTTCTATCCGAATCTTATATTTTGTCCCATCCTGAAATTGAATCCATACTTCCTGATTCTCTTCCGAAAGGGATAAGGTCACGATTTCCTCATTTTCTTCTGCATTCAGCGCGCGAAACAGCATTCTCTGCACCTGTTTTTTGATCATACAAATTCCTCCTTTTAACCATTCTAGCCCATTCTGTTCCGAATTTCAATAGCAGAATTTATCTAACATATAATTTTCGTACGGAGGAAATTGTATGAAATATCAGCGCATCCAAAATTTGCGCGAAGATCATGATCTCACTCAAAAAGAATTGAGCAACTATCTGCAAATCAGTCCGCGCGCTTATTCCCACTATGAAAACGGAACACGAACAATTCCAATCGAGATGCTGTCGCGTCTCGCATCCTACTATAATACAACGATTGACTATCTTGTCGGCAGAACAGATGTCCGATAAAACTTTCTATATGGAGTCCATTGTCTGGCACTTAAAAATCATCGTATCTTGCGTATCTCATGTTACAAAAAAACAGAGCGGCATAAATGCTACGGGTGAATAGGGCAGTAATTTAAATTATTACATCTGTGGCATTGCAATGAGGTAGAAATTAGGCTTTGGCTGTAACGGTCAAAGCCTTTTTCTATGTCTAAAAAATCCGCACATTCGTCTTTTGAAAACATTTCGCTTATAATGAAATCAACGAATTGAAGGAGGTTTCATTATGAAAACATTATTTGAAATGCAAGGCGGAAAATATGAAATGCAGGGCGATTATAGATTGCCTTGTGTGTCTCTCCCACAAGATACAACTGAACATATTGGGATATGAGGAGAACGACACAGACGACACCTGAAAACAAATCATCGGGTAAGATATTACAACTTAGGGTTTGCACTCTAATATCCGCCACATAGAAAACACGGCAGAGAACAAGTCCCTGCCGTGCGAGGTTTATTATTCAATTCGATCTTCGGCATAGGCAATATCTGAGTCTATGCACCTTACATATTCGGCATAATCAACCCATTTTTGCATATGTTCGGTTTTGAAATTCTGCTGACAATATGTTTCGGGAGTAACCTTTGCAAGACGGTTGCGAAGCACTTGTATCAGTTCTTTACTTTGCGTTTTTTCGGCTACATCTTCAAAAACAGAGCCAAGCCAATAAAATTCTTCATCCGTGCATACACTTTCAAAAAAGTGAACTGTTGCAGAAATATCGTCCGAAAGAATTTCTGTCATTTCTGCCCAACACTTTTCCATACCGAAGTCATCGTTTGGATCGAGAGCCACACAACGAGTAATAACCTCTCTAAGCTGTTCGATATTCATATTATTTCCTCCGTTTCTTTAATACTGAGCTTTGGTCTGCATCGGGGAACACCGTAGCAATTTTGCCATTTGTTCTTATTACACCGACACGAACACCTTTATAAACACCGTAAACAGCGATTGCTTCCCCCTGCCGTGATTTCATTTACGGTAATATATTTTCAAGCACTTGCCAATCATCGCCACCAATGTCATCAGAATAGTGATCCATACAGATACACAGTTCATCGGTGGTCGCATCATTACGAACGATACCGCCTTTTAAGCCGTGTTCATCAAGATATGCTTTCAGCACGCCAAATTTCTTCGGTGTATAAAGGTCTATATCTTGGCTGTTGCCGCTTCGGTCAAAACCGCCTTTTGTTTCGATAATCCATATCTGACCGCCTACGGAAATAAGGTAGTCGAGGTAGAACAGTTTTTGTCTATTGGAGTTGTCCACATAGACAATAGAGAAATACTCGTTGCCCTTATCCCCGTTCTTATACCACCATTCCACGCTGTCGGAACGTTCACAGAATTTCTCAAACTTTACCTCCGGTGTAGAGCGTGGGGCGGCAGAGGAAAGATAGTTCTGATACACATTCTTTTTCATAATAAGCTGCGTTTTCGCTTCGCCGTTGAAGGTGTTGCGTTCGGCTCGTCTATGCCCTCCAAGTTTTCGTGCCTATCGGAAAGCCATACCGCAAGCTGTCCGTTTTCGTAGGTCACCTCTTGCCTTTCAAGATAGCGTTCCACCCCGTCCTGCAAGGTTTCCGACTTGTTCGGAATCTGAATAACGATAAGCGGGTTTATATCGTTACCTCCCTGTAAAAATGCTGCACGGAGTTCTCGTTGTTTCCCCAGTGCCTTTTCAAGCAGAAATGCCGTTTGATCTTCCGTTTCGATACTCTGCGGAAAATCTTGATTGATAACAAGCATTTTCTTGATAAGTCCCGCCGCAATTATATCACTGAAAACCGCATAAATGAAAAGGGTGTAACCCCATTTTACTGAGGTTACACCACATTTCTGAAAATACTTCCTTATTAGCACCCGGCTAAGCCACTCTGTTTTTTATTTTTTTAATCAATATCACAGATATTGATAAGAGACTCCAAAAGCTCTTCCTCTTTTTTTCTTTTCTTTGTCAGCTGTGCCGCTGCCACAAGAGGAAGCCATCCTTGAACATAAGATTTTGCTGTTCTTGTTCTGGCACAGAACAAGGATAAATACGTCTCTGCCATCTCTTTGTCTTCCAATGCAAGAAGCAGATACGTTCTGGCTACATCTGCACTGACATTTCCATTTGCTGCATGAATCCAATCCAGAACATACCATCCTTTTTCATTCACAATAATATTTTCCGGATACAATTCTCCATGACATAATTTTCTGTGATCTGGCATACTGTTTAATTTCGTCATAATCTCAAATCTAGTAATATCATTGAGACCTTTCAGTTGCTTGATCTGAGAAGTCATCTTTACTTTTAAATCTGGAATCAGCGGACCTTCTTTGGAAGAAAGTTCTACCTGAAGTTCTACCATCTTCTTCAAATATTCTTCTTTTTTATCTGGATTTTCCTTCATCAGCTGTGCCAGTGTTTTTCCTTCCACATACTGTGTAAGCAATCCAAGCTGTCCGTCTTCCAATTCTGTAACTCCTAATACCTTTGGAACAAGAATCCCCAATTCCTCAGCAAGAGTCTGATACATTGCCTCTCTTAAAACTTCTGATTTTGAAAACCCTTTGCGATAAACTTTTGTCACCGTATCGCCATCTCTGTAAATTTCATGATTTTCAGATGATAATAATACTCTTTCTCCCATAAAAACACCCCTCTTTTGTTTTTATTTTTCTGTTGTCTTTGTTATGATTTTATCATACTCTATTTTTTATGAAAAGTCACCTGTTTTTTTTATTTTTTTCTGTTTTTTTCATCTATTTTCACTATTCAAAGCGTACAATCTCTCTTCTCAGACGCTTAATAATCTTTTTTTCTAATCTTGAGATATAAGATTGTGAAATTCCAAGAAGATCTGCTACTTCTTTCTGAGTTTTTTCCTCTCCATCTCTTGTATTCAGTCCAAAGCGCAGCTGTACAATCGTTTTCTCTCTTTCTGACAGCGTATCAATCGCTTTTCCGAGCAGATTTCTTTCCACTTCACTCTCCATATTTTTATAAATAACATCTTCATCCGTTCCCAAAATATCGGATAACAGCAATTCGTTTCCGTCCCAATCTACATTTAAAGGTTCGTCAATGGAAACTTCCATTCTTGTCTTGCTGTTTCTTCTCAGATACATCAAAATTTCATTTTCAATACACCGCGACGCATACGTCGCTAACTTAATATTTTTTTCTCTGTTAAACGTATTGATCGCTTTGATCAAACCGATTGTTCCAATCGAAATTAAATCCTCCACCCCGACTCCTGTATTGTCAAATTTTTTGGCTATGTACACGACCAGCCTCAGATTATGCTCGATTAATTCCGATTTTGCTTCACTGTCTCCTGTTGTTCCCAGTTCCTGAATACATGCTGCTTCTTGCTCCGGTTCTAAAGGCGCCGGGAGTACATCGGAACCTCCAATATAATGTACCTCTCTCGTATTTTTTAAAAAAATATTTGACAGACTTGGTACCATTTTAAGTTGAAACCGCTCAGGCATTGCAACTTTAATTACCATACATTTCCTCCTACTTTTCTACTTCATTCTCACTTTCCATAAACAGCGGCTGCAAAATCACCTCGTAGTTATCCCCTTTGCTGACAGGTATTCTGCAAAGAGCTGCCGAAGGCTTTTGTATCCGAAATTTTCTCTTGTACCCCTTTATTATCATTTCATCCAAAATCACACATGGAAGAAGTCCCCTTTCTTTTCCAATACTGTGATAAGGAATGTAAAAAAAACTCTCCGTTGCTTTTTCTGGCGCTAAAAGCTGAAACATTTGCTCTAGCTGCCGCTGTTCCTGACAGGAAAAAAGAGATTGTACCGCCTCATAATAAACCACAACCACCGGATGGTGATTCCATGGATTTTGCAGACGATTGCCTGTATCCAAAAGACCTCTGCATCGCTTTTCTTTCCCGTGCCAATACAAAATCACTTCATATTCCTGTGCGGTTTGCTGTCTGATTTCTCGAAAAGAATGAAAAATCCCCTGCAGCAAAAGCGCCCCCGGAATAAAAATTCCCCAAAAAGAATGTGAAAAAATATTTCCTATCATTTGGAAAATTCCCCCTGCACAAAATGTTACCAGATAGAGCAAAGGAAGCTCTCTCCCCCATTCTGTTTTTTCGTCCTCTGCCTTGCTGATTTTCAGCATCAACATACCTCCTGCCAGATTTTCCAAAACCATCCACCCTTTTGTTTTTGGAAAAGGAGCAATCAGAATCAAACACAACAGTGCTGTTCCGATAAAAGATGCCAATATCATTTTCCGCTTTTTTATTTTTTTTCTAAGCAATCGTTTTACTGTAAAAAGAAGCAGGTAATCCATGATCATATTTTCCAAAAAAAATAGATCTATGTACCATTCATAGTACAAAAAATCCCCCCTGCCATCTATTTTTTCTGCCCTGTCAGGCACTTTTTATTATAGAGCAAGGAGGATAATTATTTTGTCAAATGTTCTTGGTAAATTTAAGAATTTTATCGACGTATCTCTCTTTATTTCTTCTTTTTTCTTTTCTATGATCTCTTTTCATGCAATATTTCCAAAATTTCTCGAAGTTTTTTTGCCGGAATTTGTCCCGGAGCAGAAGCAGACACACCGCTTCCAAATGTAACAGCAGATCCGATGACTTCCCCTGCTATTCGGCTGATCATTCCATCTGTCCCCATCGACATAGTAATGACTGGAATTTCTGGAAAAGCAAGATGAAATTCCCTTGTCGCCTTTAACAGCGTCAATACATCGCCGGCATCCTCTGGCATCACTGCAATTTTAGGAATGTCTGCGCCATGTTGTTTCATAGTTGTCAGCCTTGATACGATCTCATCTTTTGACGGAGTCTTTTCAAAATCATGATTAGAACCGATCACTGTGATTCCATCTTTTTCTTTCATCTTCTTTATCCAGTCACTCATCTGTGGAACACGGAATAGCTCTACGTCAATCAGATCGATCTTCTGTGTCTTTACTGCTGTTTCCAATATATTTTCATATTCTTTCTGCAAAATTTCTTTTTGTCCGCCTTCATCCTTTGTGCGCAATGTAAATAAAAATGGTTTTTCTCCCAAGTATTCTCTGATTTCACAGATCATCTCTGTTCTTGCCTGTTCGTTTGACATTTCTTCAAAGAAATCTACTCTCCACTCTAAAAGATCGAACGGTTCATCTTTTATCTGTTCTAACTGATCTTTGATTTCTTTTCTCGTTGTTCCAGTGACTGGAATACAAATTTTTGGTATTCCATCTCCAATTTCTGTATTTCTGATTTTTATACTCATTTTATCTCTTCCTCATTCGTTTTTGTATTTTATCCATATATTTTTCTTATCCATTGACATATTTACCGCTTTTCGCTAAGATGAAAAAAAAGTATTGAAAGGAGTTAGAAATTTGAATTACGAAATTACAGGTCATACACGACTGACCGGTCTTTTAGGTCATCCAGTCTCTCACAGCATTTCACCTATGATGCACAACGCATCCTTCCAACGTCTTGGACTAGATTATGTATATCTCTGCTTTGATGTGACAGAAAAAGATTTGCATACTGCCGTTGAAGGATTAAAACTTTTGAATGTCCGTGGATTCAACTGCACCATGCCAGACAAAACAAGAATGTGTGAACTGGTCGATCAGCTTTCCCCTGCTGCCCGCATGATTGGAGCTGTCAATACCGTTGTCAATGATGACGGCATCCTCACTGGTCACAATACGGACGGCATCGGCTATATGAAAGCTTTAGCAGAAAATAATTTTTCCATCAAAGGAAAATCCATGACACTGCTGGGCGCTGGTGGCGCTGCAACGGCTGTCTGTGTTCAGGCTGCATTAGATGGCGCGAAATCAATCTATCTTTTCAACCGCAGAGGCCGTTCTTGGAATCACGCAAGAGATCTGGCTGATCGTATTACACGAGATACTTCCTGCCACGTTGAACTTTTTGATCTGGCGGATGAATCTTCTCTGAAATCTTCCCTTGATGTCAGCGATCTTTTGACAAATACCACACCGATCGGTATGTGTCCAAATGAAAATTTTTCACCTCTGCCTTCTAAAAAATTACTGCACGAATCGCTTCTTGTGTCTGATATCATCTATAATCCTCGTGAGACGCTTCTGATGCGTCAGGCAAAAGAGCAAGGATGCAAAACGTTTAACGGTCTGTATATGCTCTTATATCAAGGTGCAGAAGCCTTCCGTATCTGGACTGGACAGGAAATGCCCGTTGATTTTATCAAAAATACTTATTTTTCAAAGTAGCTCTATTTGTTGCAACGATTCAAAAATTGTTCCCTGCAACAAATCTTATTTTGCGAATTTCCCTCTACCTAGAGGTAATGGATTTTCAGATTATAATTTTATAAAACGGTTCAATAATTGGAAAAAGACTGCCGCATATGTTTACCTGCGGCAGTCTTGCTTTTTTATCTTATTTTCTTATCTTCTCTTTAAAAAATCTGGGATCTGTATCTCTTTTTCTGCCACTGTACTCTCAGGAGTTCTATATTTTCCAAACGTTGAGGATGACGTTCTGCCTGCCTGAGAAGAGGCTGTATTATTTTTAGGGATTGTACTTGTTGTTCTCTGGAATGTAGTTGTTTTTTTCTCTTGTTTTCCGTAATTTGGAAATTCTGGAACGATTTTCTGATTTACGGATGGCTGAGTTGCTGTTGCTGTGTCAAGTCCTGTTGCAATCACTGTGATGCTTGCTTCATCTGCATATGTATCATCGTACATAGCACCGAAAATAATATTTGCCTCATCACCTGCAAGTTCCTGTACATAGCTTGCTGCATCGTTTGCATCCATAAGAGAAATATCTCCGGAAATATTGATGATAACATGAGAAGCGCCTGAAATAGTTGTCTCCAAAAGCGGACTGGCAACTGCCATCTTGACTGCTTCCAATGCCTTGTCATCTCCTTTGGCATGTCCGATTCCGATATGGGCAATTCCTTTATCTTTCATAACCGTCTGAACATCCGCAAAGTCCAGATTGATCAATGCTGGCAGATTAATCAAGTCTGTGATTCCCTGAACTGCCTGCTGAAGCACTTCATCCGCTTTCTTTAATGCCTCAGGCATTGTTGTTCTGCGGTCCACAATCTCTAAAAGCTTGTCATTCGGGATTACGATCAATGTATCTACATTGTCTTTTAATTTTTCAATTCCTGTAAGTGCATTATTCATACGTGTTTTTGCCTCAAAGCGGAATGGCTTTGTGACAACACCTACTGTAAGGATTCCCATTTCTTTTGCGATGCCTGCCACAACTGGTGCGCCTCCTGTACCTGTTCCGCCTCCCATACCGCAGGTGACAAAAACCATATCTGCACCCTGCATTGCCTGGCGTAAATCTTCTGCGCTCTCCTCTGCTGCCTGCTCTCCGACTTCCGGACGTGCTCCAGCACCTAATCCTTTTGTGACTTTCTCGCCAATCTGAATTGTAGTAGGAGCTTTGCATAACTGTAATGCCTGTTTATCTGTGTTTACTCCAATAAACTCCACTCCTGCAATTGTCTCTTCTACCATTCTATTTACTGCATTATTACCTGCACCGCCGACACCAATGACGATAATCTTTGCTGCAGATTCAGATTCATTTGTCATAATTTCTAACAAGGTGTATTTCCTCCTTTTTGTATCCCTTACATCCTCAAATTCATTTACAGCTCCCTAAGACACATTTGCCCAGTATTAAACCGTATTTATTATATCATATAGTTTTTTCCTGAATTAATCAAGCTAATTTTTCAAAACTCTTTAATATCCATAATATGTCCCGTCTCCATAATACGTTCCATCCCCGTAATACGTTCCGTCTCCATAATACGTTCCGTCTCCGTAATACGTTCCATCTCCATAATACGTTCCATCCCCGTAATACGTTTCGTCCCCGTAATACGTTCCGTCTCCGTAATACGTTCCGTCTCCGTAATACGTTCCGTCCCCGTAATACGTTCCATCCCCGTAATACGTTCCGTCCCCGTAATACGTTCCGTCTCCGCTGTACGTTCCGTCTCCACTGTACCATGTTTCGCTTTCTGTCTGAATCTCAGACTGCGCCTCCGCTGGTGTTGCTTCTTCTTTTTGGAATCTGATTTTTTTTGTATCGGATTTAAAATTTTCCATCCGCAGTGTTCCTGACATTCCATCCATATGCTTGTAAATCCCTGCTAAATTCGTAATTTTATCCTCCAGATACTCATTTTGTCCCAGTTCTACCGTTACTTTTCCAAAAATCAAACTCATATTATTTTCTTCATCAAAAACAATCTCATCTGGAACTAAATTTCTTTCATTCAGCATCTGGGTCAGATCAACCATCTCTTGAAGTACTTTTTCATCCTCAATCGGCATCTTCTCATACGGCACAGGCGTGCCAATTTCGATTCCTTTAATCTCAGGCACTCCCTCTCGTTTTTCATCGGTACATTCTAAAACAAATCCATTTTTATCAAAGTAAACATTTTGACCGTCTTTTTGTATATATCCGATTTGTGTTTTTTCATAAATCTGTATTTTTACACTGGATGGGGAGAGCAGAACAACATCTACCGCACTGAAAAAAGGCATCGAATCATCCGGTTTTGAATTTCTATATTTCCATGTCAGATATAGTGAGTTTGATGTAAGGGCATCATTTATGATCATTTCTTTTACTTCATCTTCTGTGAAACGGACGTTTCCAGTCACCTCAACATCCCTGACCTGAAAAACTGCGATCAAAACCAGAAAAATGGCCAGCAAAATTCCCGCTGTAATCAATCCCAGTTTCCATTTCTCCCCTCTTCCTTTTTTCTTTCTGTTCTTTGCTCCTGTCATCTTCCTTACCCTCTTCTAATTTTTCTTTATAACTGCTCCCAGCTTTCTCAAATCGCCACAGATATCTTCATAGCCTCTAAAAATAAAATGATGGTCTTTTATTTTCGTCTCTCCTTCTGCGCCTAATCCGGCAACGATCAATGCAGCGCCTCCTCTCAATTCGCACGCGCAGACTTCTGATCCATTCATACTTTCTGTCCCCGTAATCCATGCTTCCTGATTGGCAGTGTCAATTCTAGCGCCCATCTTTCGTAATTGCGGCACAATCTGATATCTGTCTTCAAAGATATTTTCTATAATTTTACTTTTTCCCCTTGCCTTACATAAAACAGCCATCAGCTGCGACTGGAGATCCGTTGGAAACCCAGGATATGGCTGTGTTGCAATCACTTTGACTGCCTTTGGTCTTTTTGGCGCTTTCATCAAAATCGTATCTTTTTCCACACGGATCTTTGCTCCCATATCTTCCAATATTTTAAACTGTGCTTCCATCTGACAAACTGGAACGTGTTCCAGAGAAATCATGCCTCCTGCACTCATACAGGCCATAAAATATGTTCCAGCCACAATGCGATCTGACATCAATACAAATTCACTGTCTTTTAGCTTCTTTACGCCTTCTATCACAATCTGGGAACTTCCCTCACCTGTGATCTTCGCCCCTTTCCCCTTTAGGAAACGGCAAAGTTCTGTGATTTCTGGTTCTTTCGCCGCATTGAAGATTCGTGTCGTTCCTTTTGCAAGAACTGCGGCAAGAATAATATTTTCTGTCGTTCCAACACTTGGAAATGGCAGAAAAATATCTGTGCCGTTCATACGATGCGCTCTTGCCAGTAATGTTCCTTTTTCTTCTTCAATCTCTGCGCCCATTTTTTTTAGAGAATTGATATGAAAATCAATCGGGCGCTTTCCTATCGTACACCCTCCTGGAAGCGGAAGTGAAACGCTCCCCATTCTTCCGAGCAGGCTTCCCAAAAAAATAACGGAAGATCTCATCTGAGCGGCATACTCAGACGAGATCTCAGTATTTTGAACGTTTCCTGCAAAAATCGTCAGGCTGTTTCCCTGCCATTTTACGCTGCAGCCCATCTCTAATAACATCTGCACCGTATTCTCGACATCCAGAATATGCGGACAATTATGAATGACACTGGTTCCATCATGCAAAATTGCTGCTGCCAGAATCGGCAATGCCGCATTTTTTGATCCCTGTACATATAATTTTCCATGCAAAGGGATACCGCCTCTTACTGTGATATCTCCCACTCTGTCTCCCCCGTCCTTTTTCTAAGCCTCTTCGTGCTTAATAAAATCTATTTTATTATATGCAAAAAGATTTTTTTTGACACCGGCTGACTGACAGCGCAATTCCCATCTCCGCCATCAAAAACAAAATAGACGTTCCTCCATAGCTGATAAATGGCAAAGTAATTCCAGTATTTGGAATGGTATTTGTCACCACGGCAATATTGAGCATCACTTGAATCGCAATATGCCCCATTGTTCCTGCGGCAATCAGCGATCCAAACAGATCAGGCGCATAGGTGGCTATGA
Organism: uncultured Robinsoniella sp.; assembly: GCA_965150505.1. Classification (GTDB taxonomy): domain Bacteria; phylum Bacillota; class Clostridia; order Lachnospirales; family Lachnospiraceae; genus JAGZHZ01. The sequence goes on from CBCTVZ010000033.1 coordinate 19,788, forward strand.
CCATAAATCTCCAGATCAAAATTAAAAAGACGAAAATTAAAATGCAAGAACCCACCAGCCCCAGCTCTTCACAGATAATTGAGAAAATCATATCATTTTGCGCTTCCGGCACAAATCCTAATTTCTGAATGCTCTGACCGATTCCTTTTCCAAAAAGACCGCCCGACCCAATCGCATATAAGCCTTGGATCGTCTGATATCCTTTTTCATACTGCTCTGGATTTCTCCAGATTTTTAATCGATCCAGTCGATACGATTCCATACTTAGAAAGATCGTGATAAAACCAATTCCCGTCACAGCGATCCAAACAAACGGCAAGTAACGCGGATTTGACACAAAGACTAAAATCACTGCAATTCCAAGAATAATAATCGCTGTGCTTAGATTATTCGTGCCAACTAAAGCGACAATAGGCAGAATCAAAACCATAACAAAAATCAAAGTTCCAAATCCGGTCTGTTTTTTCTTTCTGCTGCTCACAATATGCGCCAGAAATAAAATAACGGCCAGCTTCGCAAATTCTGATGGCTGAAAAGACAATGGTCCAAGTGAGAGCCATCTTTTTGAGCCATTATAAGAATCGCCAAAAAAAAGTACTGCTGTAGAAAGCACAAGAGAGCAGATATATCCGCTCACTGCAAATTTTTCAAAAATATGGTAATCCATTCTTGAAATTCCACACATTAAGATTGCGCCTAAAATCGTCGCAAATAATTGTTTTTTAAAATAATAGGCAGCATCATGAAACTTGACCTGCCCATTATACGCGCTTGTACTATAGAGTGTGATTAGACCGAAACTTATCAGAAATAAGATGACAAGCAACATGGTCATATCCTGTTTCTTCCTTCGGCTCATAGTACCACCCCTTAGATCAGGCTTTACAGCTTATTTACAATCTCCTTAAACACTTTTCCCCTCACTTCATAGTTCGGGAACATTCCCCAGCTTGCACATGCCGGTGAGAGCAACACTGCATCTCCCGCATTTGCTTTCTCTGCACAAATATGTACTGCCTCTTCTAAAGTTTCCGCAAATATGATATCGGAAAAGCCACATTTTCTGGCTGTCTCCGCTATTTTTTCTTTTGTCTGTCCAATTAAAACCAAGTATCTTACTTTTCCGTCAAATGATTCAATCCACTCTTCATACGAAGAATCTTTATCATATCCTCCCCCGATCAAAAGTGTCGGGCGATCCATCGCCTGAATCCCCTTGATTGCAGCATCTGGATTTGTTCCTTTTGAGTCATTATAATATACAACTCCATTTTTCTCTGTCACATACTCAATCCTATGCTCCACAGCCTGAAATCTTTTGATCACATATTGGATTTCAGAAAGCGGTACTCCATATGAAAGCGCCATTCCTACAGCCGCCATCACATTTTCATGGTTATGGCGTCCCGGCAGATTTAATTCTTTGACTGCGCAGATCTCCGTACGGTTTGATCCATCCTGATAGATTATCTTGCCGTCTTCCAAATAGATACCTCTTTCTAGTGTACGCACACTGCTGAAAAATAGAACCTTACATTTTAAATTTTTTCCAAACTCTCTTAAAACTTCATCTTCGTAATTCAGCACACAGGTATCATCCGGCCCTTGATTTTCTGTGATCCGTTCTTTTACCCGTATATATTCCTCCATCGTGTGATGACGATTTAAGTGATCTGGCGTAATATTTAAAATGGCGCTGATACATGGATGAAATTTTTCAATCGTCTCCAACTGAAAACTGCTGATCTCAGCGACAGATACCGCATTTGTCGTCATCTTTAATGCCGCTTCTGTATACGGTGTTCCAATGTTTCCCACAATATACACTTCATCCTGATGATGCTTCATAATTGCCCCTAAAAGACTTGTCGTTGTTGTCTTTCCATTTGTTCCGGTAATTGCAAGCACATCGCCTTTGCCGTTCTCATATGCAAGTTCTACTTCACCCCATATTTTAACACCGTGTTTCCGAATTTTGTTTACAACAGGCAAGTCAGTCGGTACTCCTGGACTTAAGACCGCTAAATCCAGCGTATCTATCAGCTCCTCTTTTAATTCTCCTATGACAATCTGCGCTTTGCTGTCTGGAGAAAGTTTACTTCTGACTTCTCCCTCTTTTATCTTTTCATTTCCATCGTATAAAATCGGCAGAGCGCCTACTTTTTCTAAGAGATCAGCAGAACCGATCCCGCTGATTCCTGTTCCAAAAACAAGAACTTTTTTATCTTTCCATTCCATACTGTTCCTCCTAACGGTAGGCAATCAGTCCCACCAGACATAATATTGCTGTG
>CBCTVZ010000034.1:0-21997 GCA_965150505.1 uncultured Robinsoniella sp.
ATATAAAAAAGAAATATATTTTTCAATCAAAAATGGAATTGGAAAAGATTCGACTTGATTTAGAAAAAATTTTCTGATTAAAAGAAGACAGAATGCGACCTTTCGCTTGAGCAAAAAGGAGTATAAAAAATCGAAAGAACGCATATGATAGAATAGAATAGGGGAAAGAAAAGGAATTTTGTGAGACAGATAATATAAAAACTATATAAATTTTGAAATATGACTTGAATTTTTGAGACAAGTTAGGTAAAATAAGGGTAAGTTGATGTTTCTTTAACAAACTTATAGAAACTCAAAACTAATCGGCTGAAAAACAGCCGGTTGAATAATAACTTTTAGGAGGAATTGCAATTATGGCAGTAAAAGTAGCGATTAATGGTTTCGGACGTATTGGACGTCTTGCATTCAGACAGATGTTTGGCGCAGAAGGATATGAGGTAGTAGCAATCAACGATTTAACAAGCCCTACAATGCTGGCTCATCTGTTAAAATATGACTCTTCTCAGGGAAAATATGCGTTAGCTGATACAGTTAAAGCTGGAGAAGATTCTATTACTGTTGATGGAAAAGAAATCAAAATCTACGCAAAAGCAAACGCTGAAGAACTTCCATGGGGAGAAATCGGTGTAGACGTAGTTCTGGAGTGTACAGGTTTCTATACATCTAAAGCAAAAGCAGAAGCTCATATCAAAGCAGGTGCTAGAAAAGTTGTTATCTCTGCTCCAGCAGGAAATGACCTTCCTACAATCGTTTACAATGTAAACCATGAAACATTAAAACCATCCGATACTGTTATTTCAGCAGCTTCTTGTACAACAAACTGCTTAGCTCCTATGGCAAAAGCATTAAATGAACTGGCTCCAATCAAATCTGGTATTATGTGTACAATTCACGCTTACACAGGAGATCAGATGACTCTGGACGGACCACAGAGAAAAGGTGATTTAAGAAGATCCCGTGCTGCAGCAGTAAATATCGTTCCAAACAGCACAGGTGCTGCAAAAGCAATCGGATTAGTTATCCCAGAATTAAACGGAAAATTAATCGGTTCTGCACAGCGTGTTCCAACTCCAACAGGATCTACAACAATCCTGACAGCAGTTGTTGAAGGAAACGTTACAAAAGAGCAGATCAATGAAAAAATGAAAGCTTCTGCAACAGAGTCTTACGGATACAACGAAGATGAAATCGTATCCAGCGATATCATCGGTATGAGATATGGTTCTCTGTTTGATGCTACACAGACAATGGTACTGCCATTAGACAACGGCACAACAGAAGTACAGGTAGTTTCTTGGTATGACAATGAAAACTCCTATACAAGCCAGATGGTTCGTACAATCAAATACTTCTCTGAATTACAGTAATTCATTCAAGTGAAGATCCAAAGGGGTCCGGTCTGTTTGGACCGGACTCCTTTTCATTTTATTTAAGGGGGCAAAGAACATGCTGAATAAAAAAAGTGTCGATGATATCAATGTAAAAGGAAAAAGAGTCTTAGTTCGTTGTGATTTTAACGTACCATTGCAGGAAGGAAAGATTACAGATGAAAACCGTCTTGTAGCAGCTCTGCCTACAATCAAAAAATTAGTTGCAGACGGAGGAAAAATTATCCTGTGTTCTCATCTCGGAAAACCGAAGGGAGAGCCAAAACCAGAATTATCTCTGGCACCTGTTGCAGTTCGTTTGTCTGAACTTTTAGGACAGGAAGTAAAATTTGCAGCTGATCCAGAAGTTGTAGGACCAAACGCAAAAGCGGCTGTAGAAGCTATGAAAGATGGCGACATCATTCTTCTTGAAAATACACGTTATCGCGCTGAAGAGACAAAAAATGGTGAAGAATTCAGCAAAGAGTTAGCTTCTCTGTGTGATGTGTTTGTAAATGACGCATTTGGAACTGCTCACAGAGCACATTGCTCTAACGTAGGTGTTACAAAATTTGTTGATACAGCAGTTGTTGGATACTTAATGCAGAAAGAGATTGATTTCTTAGGAAATGCAGTAAATAATCCACAGAGACCATTTGTTGCCATTTTAGGAGGAGCTAAAGTATCTAGTAAAATTTCTGTAATTGAAAACTTACTGGATAAAGTAGATACTCTGATTATTGGAGGAGGTATGTCTTATACATTCTCCAAAGCAAAAGGTGGTCATATTGGAAAATCCCTCTGCGAAGATGACTATCAGGAATACGCTTTAAATATGCTGAAAAAAGCAGAAGAAAAAGGTGTAAAATTATTGCTTCCTGTTGATAACCGTATTGGTGATGATTTCTCCAATGATGCAAATATGCAGGTTGTGAAAAGTGGTAATATCCCAGATGAATGGGAAGGTCTTGATATTGGACCAGAAACAGAAAAACTGTTTGCAGATGCTGTAAAAGATGCAAAGACAGTTGTATGGAACGGACCTATGGGATGCTTTGAAATGCCAAAATTTGCACATGGTACAGAAGCAGTAGCAAAGGCATTAGCAGAGACAGATGCAATCACAATCATCGGTGGAGGAGATTCAGCAGCTGCAGTTAATATCTTAGGATATGGAGATAAGATGACACATATCTCTACAGGCGGCGGAGCTTCTCTGGAATTCCTGGAAGGAAAAGAACTGCCAGGTGTTGCAGCAGCAAACGATAAATAAAAACTGGATTGAGGAAACAATAAGGGATAAAATCCCAGATTAGGAGATAATAGAAATGGCAAGAAAGAAAATTATCGCTGGAAACTGGAAAATGAACATGACTCCAAGCGAGGCAGTTGCACTCGTAAATACATTAAAACCACTTGTAGCAAACGAGGCAGTTGATGTAGTATTCTGTGTACCGGCAATCGATATCATTCCTGTTGTGGAAGCAGCAAAAGGTTCTAACATTCAAGTTGGAGCAGAAAATATGTATTTTGAAGAAAAAGGTGCTTACACAGGAGAAATTTCTCCAGCAATGCTTACTGATGCAGGAGTAAAATATGTTGTTCTGGGACATTCTGAGAGAAGAGAATATTTTGCAGAGACAGATGCAACTGTAAATAAAAAAGTACTGAAAGCATTTGAACATGGTATTACTCCAATTATTTGCTGTGGTGAAACTCTGACTCAGAGAGAACAGGGTGTTACAATGGATTTCATCCGTCAGCAGGTTAAAATCGCATTCCAGGGCGTGACAGCAGATCAGGCAAAAACAGCAGTGATCGCTTATGAGCCAATCTGGGCAATCGGAACAGGAAAAACTGCTACAACAGCTCAGGCACAGGAAGTTTGTGCAGGAATCCGTGCATGTATCGCTGAAGTTTATGATGAAGCTACAGCAGAAGCAATCCGTATTCAGTACGGCGGATCTGTAAATGCAGCAACAGCACCAGAATTATTTGCACAGCCAGATATTGATGGAGGTCTCGTAGGAGGCGCTTCTTTAAAAGAAGAGTTTGGAAAAATCGTAAATTATTAATTGACTTTGCAAGGAAATATGGAAAAGAGGCACCGCATTTGCGGTGTCTTTTTTAGATAAGACAATTTTGATACCCCTAGAAATTCCGGAGAGATGATATGAAAAAAAATATTTTGAAGACCGTATCTGAGAAAATACAGCATATTTTGAAAAAAAATACAGAACATTCTGTAACAAATATGGAACAGAAACCTTTCAATACAGAAAAAATAAGAAAAGAAAGTATGCTAGACACAGAAGAATATCTCTATACAGAAAATATTACAAAGAAAAAATGGACAGAAATAAATTTTGATAAGGCAGACGGAGAAGAATTTGAATATTTTTGTGCAGATCTTCTGCGTGATAATGGATTTACAAATATAGAACTGACAAAAAGAACAGGTGATCTAGGAGTTGATATTCTGGCTAAGAAAGAAGAGATTACCTACGCCATACAGTGTAAATGCCATGCTTCAAATATCGGAAATCAGGCTATTCGGGATGTATACAGCGGGAAAGAATGTTATCATTGCATGGTAGGAGCAGTGATGACAAATCGTTTTTTTACGAAAGCAGCTATAAAATTGGCACAAGAGCATAATATTTTGTTATGGGATCGAGATTGGATCGTTCAGATGATGAAAAATGCTGCAAAAAATGTCTATGAAGTGGGAAAAGACATAGAAGCAGGAGAATATAGAATATTTGGCGAAAAAGGAAAAAAATGGAAATGTACTGTCTCAAAGGATCAGAATGGAAAATCTGTATTATTTCAGATTATCGCAGAAGGATGGTATACGATAGAGATAAAAGAGAAAGAATATCTGATCTTAGAAGAAGCATATTTTAAACCGGCTTTCTCTGGACAGTCCCAAAGTGAAAAGAATGGCTGGTTTTCAGTAAAAGTGGGAAGAGATCTGGATGCAGGGGAATATCAGGTGTTTGCAGCGGATGAAGATATCAGTGGCTATTACGCGATCTATAAAAGCGCACGATATCTAGAATCCGAAAAGATACAAGATGAATTCTTTGAAGACAAAAGTTTTATCCTGTTAAAAGAAGGAACTTACTTTTGGGGAGAAAATTGTTATATAGAAAAAATGTAAAGAAGTGAAAAATAGAAAGGTATATAAAAAGAGATACCGAAAAACAGAATTCCATTCAGATGAGTGAATTTTGACGGATATCTATACTGGTATCCCTATTTTGTCTTTTGATGTTTAAAGATTAAAGTCTTTCAGAATGCTCATAATCTTGAGAAAGAATAAAACAGTCAATCAGTCGTCCTATTGTATGATTGTTTGTCTGGATGACTTTTCTTAAGATCTGATTTTCGTGTTTAAGCTTTTCAATTTCTTTAATCAGTTCAGTTTTTTGCAAAATTTCAGAATTCATCAAAAATACCCCTTTTTATATTTATACAGTACTATAATAAGATAGGAAGATATAGTTGTAAATCAAAAAAATACGACAAAAATCGAATAATATAAAAAAGAAAGATCGTCGTATAAAGAAAAAGAAGGAAAGAGCGGAAATAAAAGAAAGCATCTTGAAAGTTTCGATAAAATATTGTAGAATCAAACATGAAGAGAGCAATTAAGTTTTCAAAAAGGAGAATAAAAAGAGAATGAGTAAAAAACCAACGGTGTTAATGATTTTAGATGGTTATGGCTTAAATAATAAGGAACAGGGAAATGCGGTTGCAGAAGGAAAGACACCTGTTATGGATAAATTGATGGCAGAGTGTCCGTTTGTAAAAGGATATGCAAGTGGAATGGATGTAGGACTGCCAGATGGTCAGATGGGAAACTCTGAAGTAGGTCATCTGAATATGGGAGCAGGACGTATTGTATATCAGGAACTGACTAGAATTACAAAAGAAATTCAGGATGGTGATTTCTTTAAAAATGAAGCCCTTTTAGATGCTGTGCGCAATGCAAAAGAACATGATTCTGCATTACATATGTATGGTCTTCTGTCAGATGGTGGCGTGCATAGCCACAATACACATTTATATGCTCTTTTAGAGCTGGCTAAAAGAGAAGGACTGAAAAAAGTTTATGTTCATTGCTTCTTAGATGGTCGTGATACACCTCCAGCATCCGGAAAAGATTTTGTTCAGGAATTAACAGATAAAATGGCTGAAATTGGCGTAGGTGAAATTGCAACGGTAATGGGACGTTACTATGCAATGGATCGTGACAACCGCTGGGATCGTGTAGAACTTGCTTATAAGGCAATGGTATGTGGAGAAGGTCTGACAGCTGAGAGCGGTGTGCAGGCAGTTGAAAATTCCTATGCAGAGGACAAAACAGATGAGTTTGTTGTTCCAACTGTTGTTATGAAAGATGGAGCGCCAACAGCTAAAATTCAGGATAATGATTCCATTATTTTCTTTAACTTCAGACCAGACCGTGCAAGAGAAATTACACGCGCATTCTGCTGTGATGACTTTACAGGATTTGAGAGAGAAAAAAGATTGGATGTCGTATATGTATGCTTCTCAGAATACGATGTGACAATTCCAAATAAAGAAGTGGCATTTAAGAAAGTAGTAATCACAAATACATTTGGAGAATTTCTGGCAGCACATCATATGAAACAGGCAAGAATTGCTGAGACAGAAAAATATGCACATGTTACATTCTTCTTTAATGGTGGAGTGGAAGAGCCAAACGAAGGAGAAGACAGAATCTTAGTAAAATCTCCAAAAGTTGCAACATATGATTTAAAACCAGAGATGAGCGCATATGAAGTATGTGATAAATTTGTGGAAGCAATTAAATCCGGAAAATATGATGTGATTATTACAAACTTTGCAAATCCAGATATGGTAGGTCATACAGGAATCGAAGAAGCAGCAATCAAAGCGGTAGAAGCAGTAGATGAATGTGTAGGAAGAGTTGTAGATGCAATTAAAGAAGTAGATGGTCAGCTCTTCATCTGCGCAGATCATGGAAATGCAGAACAGTTGGTTGACTATGAGACAGGAGCGCCATTTACAGCACATACAACAAATCCTGTTCCATTTATTCTTGTAAATTATGATCCAGCTTATACATTAAGAGAAGGCGGATGTCTGGCTGATATTGCACCGACTATGATTGAAATGATGGGCATGGAACAGCCTAAAGAAATGACGGGAAAATCATTGTTGTTAAAGAAATAAATCATAGTAGTTATCACAGGGCAAAGACTTTCATCCCATTGATGTTTTTTAAAAGCAGTTATTTTGGAAAAGAAATTGTCCAAGCATAAAAATTATTTTAACATAAAAATTGACCTTGAAAGTCTGAATGATGAGAGTACTTCTCAAAATCAGACCTTCAAGGTTTTTTTATTTCGTATCATATCGGGGAGCAATAAAAAACAAAAGTTTGGCAATAGGAAAAATCATAGTTTCATAAGACTCATCCATTCATTGATCTGTATTAGATATGCAAGCATTTGAGGTCCAGCCATAAGTTGACCATACCATGGTCTTCCATAATCAGACGGACTGCCAAGAAAAGCATTTACTTTGACAGGATCAATAAAAGAAAGAATAGGGGAGGAAGAGTCATCTAAGATTTCTTTTATTTTTCTTTTTAAAATCTGTTCATATTGAGGATGATATGTCTTAGGGTATGGTGATTTTTTTCGGAATAAAATTTCGTCTGGAATCATACCGCGGCCTGCTTCACGCAGCAATCTCTTTACCATTCCGCCTTTGGATTTCATATTCCATGGGATTTGGAATAAGTACTCAACAATCCGACGGTCAGCAAAAGGAATGCGTGCGTCAAGGTCGGAATATGCGGCAGCACGATCCATACGGTTTAAAAGTGTCTGCATAAACCAAGAAAGATTTAACCATGCAATCTGTTTTTGATGTATGGTAAGCTCGGAGTCCCCATCGGATATCGGTGTCTGAGCAATAGAAGATTCATAGGCGTGTTTGATATAGTTTTCCATCTGAAGAGATTCTAAGAAGTCATCCCTTAGTAAAGCCTGACGAGGTTTTAAATCCATCGACCATGGAAAGGTATTGGCATATAGGCAATCTGTTTTATGAAACCAAGGATAACCTCCGAAAATTTCATCTGCACATTCGCCAGTCATAGCAATAGCGTGTGTCTGTCTGACAAGTGAACAAAAATAGAGCATGGAAGAATCTACATCAGCCATAGCTGGTAAATCGTGTGCAATGACAGAGTCTGTCAATCTTTCTGCAAGCGTTTCTTGTGAACATTCCAGATAATGATGATCCGAATCTAAAAAAGAAACCATCTGATCGACATAAGGACGATCTAGGGAAGGCTGAAAAGAGTTTGATTGAAAATAACGATTATTTTCAGAAAAATCAAATGAAAATGTAGTCAGGCGTTCTCCTTTTTTTCGTAAAATTTTTGCACAAATTGCAGAGACAAGACTGCTGTCTACTCCGCCTGACAGAAACGTACAAAAAGGTGCAGATCCTTTCATCTGCCTTTCTACAGCATCTTGCAGAAGAAATGATATTTTTTCAATCGTAGTTTCATCATCGTCTTCATGGGGATGGCATTTTAGAGACCAGTAAGGTTTTTGATATGTTCCATCGGGGGTGAAAATAAGACAGTGAGCAGGAGGGACTTCCAATATTCCATCAAATACACCACTTCCTGGAGTTCTCGCAGGTCCTAAGCTGAAAATTTCATTTAATCCTTCAGAAGATAGTTTAGGAGTGATGTCTGGATAACAAAATAATCCTTTTATTTCAGAGGAAAAAACAAGTGTGCCGTCTTTTGAAAAAGTATAAAAAAGAGGTTTTGTGCCAAAAAAATCACGATACAAATAACATTCTTTTTTTGAAAAGTCAAAAATAACGGCAGAAAAAACACCATTCAGACGAGCGGCAAAGTCAAATCCATACTGTAAAAAAGATTTCAGAAATATTTCTGCATCACTTCCATGATCGAAGATCCAATTCCATGAAGAGAGATCTTGTTTTAACTCATCCGCATTATATAAGTTACCATCTAACATAACAGCATATAGTCTGCCATTTTTTCGACAAAAATAAGGGGAGGAGTCGCAAGAGACAGACTGATTAAAAGCAAAACCACAGTGAATATCGAGATAAATAGAGGAATCAGCACGACCTCTGTGTTTTTGTACGTCATTCATCTTTTCAAGACAAGGTCGGTATAGTCGAGGTTGTTCTTGAAAATTTTTGTTATAATGAAAAAATCCTGCAATACTACTCATATTTATATTCCTTTCTGTGAAGAGATGAAGTAAAATGGATAAAGCGAGCGATAAATGATAAAAATAGTTCAGCTTTTCGTTAAAGCAATAGACAGGCGACAAGGAAGGTAACGAGAAGACCTATACAGACAGGGGCAATATTTTTTCTTGCTAATTCAAGAGGACTGACATTACAGATTGCAGCCACTGGAATTAATCCCCATGGAACAATCGTGCCTCCGCCGACAAAGATTGTAGTGACTTGCCCAAGTGCGGCAAGGACAGGGACAGAGGCATTGACCGCGTAGCCAAATGTCTGTGCAAGTGAACCAGTGAGAGGAAGACCAGAAAAACCGGAACCATCCATACCAGTTAAAGCGCCGGCAACTACCTGAATGACAGCAGCGGCATATTTATTTAAAGGTGCATTTTCAGCAAGCCAGACTGCCCAGTCATTTAACAGTCCTGTTTGGAACTGTTCTCCCATAATTTCTGTGATTCCTGAGCCTCCTAACAAGAAAAATGCTCCAATAATGATAACCGGAGCAAAGATACGGATTGCAAAAGAGAAACCTTCTGTAATATAAGAAGTAACTTTGCCAAAAGAATGTTTTTTAAATCCTAAAAATGCACCAAGACACATTAAAAGAAGGGCAGTTCCAGAAACAATACTTGTCGCACTGCCGCCGCTGAAATCAAATACAATCATGGCAATAATATCAGCGAGAAAAGCAAGCGGTGTTAAGATAGCCAAAAAGATAGCGGCAGTAGAAAAGTGTTTTGGTTTAGAAGAAAGAGTATCTTGTTCAGCAATCATTTTCGGAGAAACAGAAAAAGATTTTCTATGAATGAAAAAGGCAGAAACAACAGTGATAACGCCCATTACGATAAAAATAGGAGCGCCTTCTGATAAAAAATCGGTGACAGAGATGCCGGCCGCAGAAGCAGAGATAGAAGGAGCACCTTGAATGACAAAATCATAACTTAAAGCAAAGCCATGTCCGAATAGGTTCATGGCGATTGCGGCGGCGAGTGGGTTTAAGCCGGCCTTGATTACGAATGGCAGCATGATTGCTCCAACTAAAGCAACAGATGGAGAAGGCCATAAAAAAAGAGAGAAAAGAAACATGGTGATTCCTAATATCCACCAAGTAACAGATGGTTTCTTCATGATTCGAGACATAGGAGTCATTAAAAGATAATCACTGCCCAGATCAATCAGACATTTTGAAAGTGCAGTGACGAGGGCAATCGTAGCAATGATTTCCATAAATTCTTTAGCGGCATATAAGATCGCTTGAAAAACGGTCTGGATTCCACCGATGATATTTCCTTTTCCAACGAAGCCGAGAATAAACAGAAAGCCGATACAAATCATCGGAGTGTCCTCACGTGCAACCATTACGATCACAATGATCAGGACACCGAGCAAATACAGATAATGAAGAGAAGATAATGACATAAGTTCCTGCAATGACAACGCTCCAATCTAAAAAATATACTTTATCAATATGCAGAAAAACAAAAAAATGTTACAAATAACATGGAAGGTGAAAAAATGGAAGACAAAAAGAAAAAGATTTATATTTTGGCAACGGGAGGAACGATTGCCGGAAGAGGACAACAAGGAAAGACAGCTGTGTACAAAGCAGGAGGGTTGAATCTGGAAGAACTGCTTTCCACAATACCAAAACTTCATGATCAGGTAGAGATGGATGGAGAACAGATGCTCAGTGTTGACAGCAATAATGTGACAGTGAAAGACTGGATTCAGATGGCAAATAGAATCAATGAACTTGCGAAGAAAGATATTGATGGATTTGTGATTACACATGGAACAGATACGATGGATGAGACAGCATATTTTTTAAATTTGACTGTTAAGACAGAAAAACCAGTAATTATAACTGGCGCAATGAGACCAGCGACAGCGGCAAGTGCGGATGGACCTTTAAATTTATATCAGGCAATCTCTCTTGCGGCGAGTAAAGAAGCATGGGGGCAAGGGGTGCTAGTTTGCTTTTGCGACAGTATTTATTCAGGAAGAGATGTTCAGAAAGTAAACACCTTTAAGACAGATGCTTTTAATGAAAAAGATCTGGCTTGTCTTGGATATATGAGAGATGAGTATTGCTACTTTTATAATAAAAGTCTGGCTGTCCACACAGTCCGTTCTATGTTTGATGTGACCGATGTGAAAGAATTGCCAAGAGTAGATGTTTTATATTTTTGTGTAGATGCTGATCCAGATTTGATTCATTTTTCCGCAGAACGTGCGAAAGGAATTGTAATTTGCGGAACTGGTTCAGGAGATTACAGTGAAGAATGGATAAAAGAGATTAAAAAACTGGAAGAAAAGGGAATACCGGTTGTGCGAGCTTCAAGAATTGGAAGCGGTGTCATTACAGAAAATAAGTATTTTGAACAGTCAAAAAATTGTATTCCAGCCTATACGTTGCCACCGCAGAAAGCCAGAATTTTATTGTCCCTTTCCATTTTATACACAAATCAGTTTGAGGAGATTAAAAAGATTTTTCAAAGATATTGACAGGATGTGGTAAAAAAATTGAGGAGCAGGCAATGCTCCTCTTTTTTTTTGAAAAAAATAGGTGTATAATACGGGATTGGATACGGGCATACCGTATTGCAAGATGCAAAGCTAAAAAAATACTTAAAGAAAGGTAAGGGAACAGGAATGATTCACGATTTGACAGAAGGAAAAGCACAGAGTGTACTGTGGAGATTTACGATTCCATTATTTATCAGTGTGATTTTTCAGCAGCTTTACAACATAGCAGACAGCGTTATTGCAGGGAAATTTGCAGGAGAAGACGCGTTAGCTGCGGTTGGAGCTTCTTATCCAATCACGATGATTTTTATGGCAGTTGCAGTGGGAAGCAATATAGGATGCTCGGTTATGATCTCCCAATTATTTGGAGCAAAGAGATATGGAGAGATGAAAACGGCAATTTCCACAACACTTGTGACTGCTTTTGCAATATCCGCTTTGCTGACAGGAGCAGGAATAATGGGAAGCGCAGCAATGATGCGGATGATTAACACACCGGATAATATTTTTTCGGATGGAGATTTATATTTAAAGATTTATATTGGAGGATTTACATTTTTATTTTTATATAATGTAGCGACAGGAATTTTTACATCGCTTGGAGATTCCAAGACACCGCTTTATTTTTTAATTGGATCATCCATAGGAAATATTGTGCTGGATTATATTTTTGTGGCAAATTTTCATTGGGGAGTTGCGGGAGTTGCATGGGCAACCTTTCTTGCTCAAGGAATTGCATGTGTACTTGCAATGTATACGCTTTTTAGAAGATTAAAAACGATCAAGACAACGCAAAGCTGGAAGATTTTTTCAGGCAATATGTTAAAAAAGATCAGTGTTGTAGCAATTCCTAGTATTCTTCAGCAAAGTTTTATTTCAGTAGGTAATATTTTTATTCAAGGTCTGATTAATTCTTTTGGTTCTTCTGTGATCGCAGGGTACTCGGCAGCGATAAAACTAAATACCTTTACCATTACAAGTTTTACAACACTTGGAAATGGAACGTCTAGCTTTACCGCACAAAATTTAGGAGCAAGGAAAATAGAGCGGGTTCGTGAAGGATTTCGGGCATCTGTAAAAATGGCATTTTTCATTGCAGTTCCATTTTTTATTGCGTTCTTCTTTTTTGGAAAAGAAATGCTTTCTATGTTTATGGGAAGTGAAAGCAAAGAGGCGATGGATACAGGAATCCAATTTTTAAAAGTGGTATCTCCATTTTATATCATTATTTCTTTAAAATTGATTGCAGATGGCGTGCTGCGTGGTTCGGGAGCAATGAAAATGTTCATGATCTCCACATTTTCAGATTTGATCTTGAGAGTAGCGCTTTCTTACATACTTGCCACATCAATGGGAATACTTGGAATATGGCTTTCATGGCCGATTGGATGGCTTGTAGGAACGATATTTTCACTTGCATTTTATAAAAGTGGAAAGTGGAAAAAAATATTTGTATCATAAAAAAGAATAAAAAGTCAAAAAGAATCGAAATTAGTAGAAACTTACAATAATTTTTAAAAAATTCAAAAAAAGGATAGCATATTTACAACAAACCATATATAATGAAGATATAAATTTGAAGAAAACATGGAAAGATATCAAAAATTAGGGGGATTGTTTTCGTCAAATCGTTACAAGGAGGTTTTGATATGGATAGAAAGATTGATATGCTAAGACGAATTTTAGATGAGAGTAAGTATACAGTTGCTTTATGCGGATCAGGAATCATGGAAGAAGCAGGTTTTATCGGATTAAAAAATCAGGACCGAGCTTATGAGATCGAAAAAAAATATCATGATTCTCCAGAGGAGATTTTTACAGGTGTATATTATACGACACGTCCTGAAAAATTTTTTGAATTTTATAAAAAAGAACTTTTGGAGGGACTTCCAGATCCAACAGAATCAGGAGCTGCCCTTGCAGCTATGGAGAAAGCCGGCAAACTTCAGCATATGATCACAGCAAATATTTACGAACTAGGTCAAAGGGCAGGATGCAATCATGTAATCAATCTGCATGGAAGCGTATATAAGAATCGATGTCTTCATTGCGGACGACAGTATTCGATGGAATACGTCCGAGATGCAAGAGGGATTCCAGTATGTGAGACATGTGGAGGCGCAATTCGACCGGAAGTAGCGTTGTTTGGAGAGATGGTGGACAGCCGTTTGATGCGTGATACATGTACGGAAATTGAAAAAGCGGAAGTATTGCTGGTGCTTGGCACCACATTAGAATCAGAGGTATTTGGAAGTTACATACGTTATTTCAATGGAAAATATCTTGTAGTAATTCACCAAAGAGAACATCATTCTGATGGAAAAGCAGATTTAGTAATTATTGATCAGCCGCGCAATGTACTTTGTAAATTAGGATATAAATAAAAAAGAGATGGACTGCTGTAAAATTTTAGAGACTGTTGAAAGAATGGAAGAGAAAGATCAGATTTTACAGCAGTTCTTTTTATTTTTTATTTAAAAATAAATTTAATAAATTAATGCGATGTAGAAATAACACGGGGAAGATTTAACAATTTGCTTTACAAAAAATAATAGAAAATGATATAGTTTTTACAGAATGAGAGGGAAAAGGTAAAACAGGGAGAAAAATATGAAAAAAACGTTTTGGGGAAATCGTTTAAAGAAAAGACATTCCATCAAAAAACGATTGATGGTGTGTGCTGTTTCTTTTATTGTGCCGATTATCGTGTTTCTTATTGCAACGAATGTGTATGCGGGTTATCTTTTGAGAGGACAAGTATCGGCTTCTAATAGAAATACGGTAAAATTGTATGCACAACAGATGAACACGAAATTTACAGATATAAAAAATTATCTGTTGAATTTAGGCAATAATTTTGCAGTGGAGCAAGTAAGCGCTTCTAAAAGTTATAATGAAAAAATACTTGCAGGATATCAGCTGCAAAGTGAATTTCAAAAAGGACTTTCTCTGTATCATACCGTTGTGGATGGATTTTTTATGTATGATCCTGTATATGAAATTTATATGAAAGAAATGTCAAGTGTCAAAAGTATTGAATGGCAAAATGAGATGGAGAAAAAAATCATAGACCTGACAAAAACAAAAGACATTCAAAAACAGATTTCAGCAGAATGGTTTGACATACAGATTGATGGAAAGTATTACTTAGTGCGTATCTATCATCTGTATGGTCTTTATTATGGAAGCTGGAGCGATGTAGAACGAGTGTTGGACGAGATGGTTACGATTCCGATTGAAGGCGCAGAGACGGTACTTTTGCTTAACAAAGAAAAAATGCCGTTGACTTCAAATGAAAAATACCAAAGCAAAGAGATGGATTGGGAACGGGATTTTGAAGATTATTATTTGACAGGTCCTGAAAAAAGATATGTTGTGATTGGAGAAAGCATTGAAAATGGTACGTATTATTTCGTAACTTTGATTTTAGATCAAGAAATTCAAGAAGGAATTTATGTATTTGGAATTTTTACAGCAGTATTGATTTGCATTTCTCTCATACTTTTATGGATGTTTATCCGCTATTCAAAAGAAGAATTGGCGATTCCTCTTGAAAGAACGGTTCAAATGATTGAAAAAGTGGAAGAAGGGGATTTTGATGTTGTATTTCCAGAAGAGAGCAATACGACGGAATTTTATGTTTTAAATGACAGTTTTAATAAAATGCTCAAAGAAATCAAGAATTTAAAGATTAAAGTTTATGAGGAAAAAATAGAAAAACAAAAAGCGCAGCTTGATTTTTTACAGATTCAGACAAATCCGCATTTTTTTATCAACGCCATGAATGTGTTATATAACTATGCAAGACTTGACAGTATGGAAATGGTAAAAAATATGACGCTATCTCTAGTGAAACATTTTCGTTATACTTTATATGGCGAAACTTGGGTACTGCTAGAAGAGGAAGTGGAATTTATTCAGAATTACCTCCATATTCAGGAGTTACGGACGGCAAATATGAGCAAGATCCAGATTGAAACTGCAATTCCAAGAGAGATCATGGAAGAAAAAATACCAATTATGACAATTCAGCCTTTTGTTGAAAATAGCATCAAATATGGAGAATCAGAAGAAGGGGAAGTGAAGATATGGATTGAAGCGGAAAAACAGAGAGGAATTTTGAAAATCTGTATCAGGGATAATGGAGAAGGGTTTGAAGAAAAAATTTTGGAATCACTAAATAAAGAACAGTGTGTAGTGAGAGAAGGGAAAAAAAGAATCGGAATTTACAACGTACAAAGTCGTCTTTCCATTTTATATGGCGAAGGTGCAAAGGTTCATTTTAGCAATGGGGAAAATGGAGGAGCAGTTGTAGAAATTTGGCTTTCAAAGACGGTAAAAATAAAACAATAAGGTTTTGGAGGAAGAAAATGAATGTATTAATTGTCGATGATGATGTGCTGGCAGTACAAGGAATCAGCAGCGCTATTTGGACAGAGAAGTTAGGAATCGACCATATTTTCTGTGCATATCGAGTACAAGAAGCAAAAGAGATTTTGAAAAAAGAAAAGATTGATATTGCATTGTGCGATATTGAAATGCCTAAAGGAAATGGGTTAGAACTGATGGCATGGATTCGACAGGAGCGGTATCCTGTGACAATGATGATTTTGACGAGTCACGCTGATTTTCAATATGCGACTTCGGCGATAAAACTAGGAAGTTTTGACTATTTATTGAAACCTGCTACAGATGAAGAATTAAACGATGCCTTGGAAAGAGCGATTCAAAAACGGAAAGAGACACAGTATTTGGAAAAAGAAAGCAAAAACTGGAAAAAGAATTATAAAGTTATGCTGGAACGTTTTTTTTGTGAAGTGATGCTCGGAATTATAGAAGGAAATTTTAAAATGTTGAATGAATATGCAAAACAGAGAACGATTGCGTTGGAAGAAAATATGAAATATTTGCCGATTCTGTTTTGCATGAAAAAAGGGTCAGATTCTTTAAAAGAGTGTGACAGGAGATCAGTGCAGTTTATTATGAAAAATATAGCATATGAATTATTTGAAAAAACAGCAGATAAAGTAGTATGCGCTGAGATCCATGAAAGAGGAATTGCTGTGCTGTTGTCTGGAACATGGTCAGACGATGAGGTGCAAAAAAGCTGTAAACAGTATCTGAATGCTTTTCAAGAATCTTTTCATTGTGAAGTCAGTGGATATTGCGGAGAAGGTGTTCTATTGGAAGAACTTGCCAGTGAGGTGGCAAGCTTAAAAAAAGAAGAAAAAAATAACGTCTCTACGGAAGGTCAGATTTGGAAAAAAAGTGATTGGAACGGAAAGCAGAAAGAGTATGATCCGTTTGACTATAATGAGGTGATTCAATTTATAAGAGAACAGCAGCAAGATCAAGCTTTTTATAGGATTCACTCTTATCTGAAAACGGAACGGGAAAAAAATAAATTAGACGGGGTATTGCTCGAAAAGATGAAAAATGATTTGCTGCAGACAATTTATGTTTTATTGAAAGAGGTAAACGTCCAGGCACATTTGCTGTTTGAGGATAAAGAATCGGTGGAACTTACCTCATCTGCTTTACTTACAACAGAAGATTTTGAAAAATGGTGTCTTCATATTATAAAAAAAACAGGTGATTTTATTCTGTTTGTAAAAAATGATTCTTCTGTGGTGGGGCAGGCAGAATTTTATATCAAACATAATCTGGACAAAATTATCGGATGTGAGGATGTTGCGCGTGAAGTCTGTATGAATGCAGATTATCTTTCAAGATTGTTTAAAAAAGAATCAGGAATTTCTTTGCAAAAATATATTAATCAGGAACGAATAGAAAAAGCAAAATATCTTCTTACTGCAACGGATACCTCCATCAGTATGATTGCACAAATGACAGGATATTCTCATTTTTCTCATTTTTCGACTGCCTTTAAAAAAGCAACGAATATGTCACCGATCAATTATAGGAAACAATATGGAAGGAAAGAAGAGAAAATGTATGAAGAGAATGTATAAAATAATTGGGACGGCTCTTATTTTAGGAATCGGATTTACATACATGGATCATTCAAAGGAAGGCCTTATTCATAGTCAAGAGAAGAGTGAAATGGTAACGGTTCATATGGCGATTGGAAAATCTAGCGGGAATATGAAGGATTTTGATAAGGTAAGCGAGGCAGTAAATGAAAAGACAAGAGAAGCATTGGGGATGGAACTGAAGCTGGATTTTTATGATTCGAATGAAGCTGGTCTTTTGGAGTATCTTTCAGAAGAGCCAAATGTAGATTTGCTGCTTGTGTCTGATATACAGGAGAACGTACAGAAAAATATTCTTCTTCCTTTAGATGACCTGCTAAAAGAAAATGGGAAAGATATTTATGATGTGATTGCTCCGGAATATATGAACCTTGGAAAAATAAACAATATACAATATGGCATTGCTTTAAATCGAGATATGGCTGCAGCGTACGGTGTCAGTATGAGAAAAGATTTGATTGAAAAGTATGAGATTGATTTGGAAGAAGTGCAGACATGGGAAGATGTGGAAGAAGTATTGGAAATCGTGACAAAAGAAGAGGAAATCTATGGAATTGCAGCAGATACTTTAATGCCGTTTGATTCATTGGGCAATAGTCTTGGGGTGCTAATGTCAAATGAAAAAGAGATGAAAGTGGTCAACTATTATGAGACAAAGGAATTTTATAATTGGATGAAAAGAATCAGAAGCTGGAAAGAAAAGAGATACCTATATACTAAGGAGGCGTTGCGATATAAATCAATGAGTGACCGACCTTTTTTATATGAACTTTTGAGAGAAGGACAGCTTTTTTCCTATGTTGTAAAATATAAACCTGGCATCGATGCGCAGGAATCAAAATCAGCAGGCAGAGAATTGGTCAGTGTGATGATTGAAGAACCGATCATGACGACAGATTCTTCTGGATTTTCTCAGTATGGCATCTATTCGGGAAGTCAACATCCGAAAGAAGCGATGAAAATGCTCAATTTTTTATATACAAATGAGGACATTACAAATCTGCTTTGCTGGGGATTAGAGGGAGAGCATTATCAAAAAAATGAAGATGGGACGATTTCTTATCCAGATGGAAAAAAAGAAAGTGAAATCGGATATAATTTTAACTTAAACTGGACATTGCCAAATCCATATTTAGCATACGTCTGGGAGGGAGATGATTTGAATTTGGAGGAGGAAATTCATCGGTTCAATGAGACAGCAATGAAATCTCCGGCACTTGGATTTGTATTTGATGATTCTGATGTCAAGGTAGAATGTGAGATGTGTTCAGGAATTGTAAATATGTATCTATCCGGTTTTCTTTGCGGAGCATTTGATGTAGATCAGATGCTTCCCAAAATGATTGAAAGATTAAAAGATGGAGGAATCGATCTGATTATAGAAGAAAAACAGAGACAACTTGAAAGGTGGGAAAAACAAAAGAGAGAAAAAGAAAAACAATATACCATATATAATTAAAAAGTACGGAAAAGTGAAAATAAAAGTTGGAAAAGTGAAAGACTTTTTTAAAATATTCTATTATAATAATGCTAGCTTAAAAAAGGGGGAAACAAACCATGAACAAAAATAAAAAAGTTGCAAAAAAAGTTTTAACAGCAGTACTTGCAGCTTCCATGGTAATGACATCAGGAAGCAGCGTATTTGCAGCAGGAGTCGGAGCAGTTACAACAGATGAAGTTTCTGAGAGAGAGACAAGAAACGCAGAACTTTCTATGACAGCAGCAACACAGGGTATGGTATTGCTGGAGAATAAGGACAATACACTGCCAATCGCAGCAAGTGGAAATATTGCTTTATACGGTGGCGGAGCATATGGAACAGTAAAAGGTGGAACAGGTTCAGGTGATGTAAACCAGAGATACGTTGTAAACGTGTGGGACGGACTGAAAAACGCAGGATACAACGTAACATCAGAAGACTGGATTAACGATTACAAAGTTGCTTATGATGAAGCTGCTAAAAACGTGAATGGACTGTTTGGTCATGTAGAAGTGGCAGATCAGGAAATCACAGATGAACAGCTGGAAGCTTCCAAAGCAGACACTGATACAGCAATTTACGTTGTAGCAAGAAACTCAGGTGAAGGCGCTGACCGTAATGCAGAAGCTGGAGATTATTATCTGACAGATATTGAAAAAGCAAATATTCAGAAATTAGCTGAAAACTTTGATAAATGTATCGTAGTTTTGAACGTAGGAGGAATCATTGATACTTCCTTTATGCAGGAAATCGAAGGAATCGATTCCTTACTGCTGATGTCTCAGGCTGGTATGCGCGGCGGAGATGCTGTCGTAAAAGTATTAAATGGCGAAGTGACACCATCTGGAAAATTAACAGATACATGGGCAGTAAAATATGAAGATTATCCTTCATCCGAGAAATTCAGCCACAATGACGGTGATGTAGATCAGGAAGATTACACAGACGGCATCTATGTAGGATATCGTTACTTTGATACATTTGGCGTACAGCCAGCATATGAGTTTGGATATGGATTATCCTATACAACATTTGATATTGCAGTAGATAGCATCACAGCGGACAAAGACAATGTGACAGTAACAGCAACGGTTACAAACACAGGCGATACCTACTCCGGAAAAGAAGTCGTAGAAGTTTACTTCTCAGCTCCAGATGGAGAATTGGAAAAACCATATCAGGAACTGGCAGCATTTGGTAAGACAGATGAACTTGCACCAGGACAGAGCCAGACACTGACATTGACATATAAGACAACAGAAATGTCTGCTTATTCAGAAGAGAAAGCAGCTTATATCATGGAAGCTGGCGACTATGTAGTACGTGTCGGAAACAGCTCCAGAAATACAAAAGTTGCAGGCGTTGTAAAATTAGACGAGACAGCTGTGACAGAACAGTTAAGTAATCAAAGAGTTGCAGATAAAGAAATCAAAGAGCTTTCAAAAGAAGGAGCAACACCATATACATATGAGGGAGAAGCAGATGAGATCGCAGCAGCTCCTGTAATGGAACTGAAAGCAACAGATCTTCCATCAGAGAATAACGCATCTCCATACGATGATGAAAGTGTAACAGCATATGTATCTGATACAACAGAGACACAGTATCTTGCAGAAAATCTTGAATATGAACTGGAAAATAAATATCATGGCGCATATGAAGAAAAAGTAGAAAAATTAGAAGGCGACTTCAGCGCAGCTACTCTGAAAGATGTTTATGACGGAAAGATCACAATGGAAGAATTTGTATCTGGACTGACCGTATCTCAGATGGCTGATATCGTAATCGGAGGAAATAAGATTCCTGGAGCAGGCGGACAGGCAGCCGGAGCAACTTCAGATAATGCAAATCAGTTAAGCGATGGAACAATGTTTGGCGCACAGGCAAACTCTGTATCAGGAGCAGCAGGAGAGACAGCAGGTATCTATATTGAATCTAAGAAGATTCCTAATATCGTATTGGCAGATGGTCCTGCAGGACTTCGTATCACAAGAGAAGAAGAAGGCGAAGACGGAACGAAATATTATCAGTTCTGTACAGCATGGCCGATTGGAACATTGCTTGCACAGTCTTGGGATACAGAAAATATTCAGACAGTTGGAGCAGCATTCGGAGAAGAACTGCATGAGTTTGGTGTTACTACATTGCTTGCACCAGGTATGAATATCCACAGAAATCCTCTTTGTGGACGTAACTTTGAATACTTCTCAGAAGATCCATTCCTGACAGGCGCTGTGGCAATCGCTGAGACAACAGGTATTCAGTCCAACCCAGGTGTTGGCGTCAGCCTGAAACACTTTGCAGGAAACAGCCAGGAAGATAACCGTAACGCAGTAAATAATACAATTTCAGAAAGAACATTCCGTGAAATCTATCTGAAAGGATTTGAGATGGCAGTTAAAGGTGCAAAACCAATGACAATCATGACATCTTACAACTTAAATAATGGTGTTCCGGCAGCTGACGACTATGATCTGTGTACAGACATCGCTCGCGGTGAATGGGGCTTTGATGGTCTGATCATGACAGACTGGGGCGGCGGACAGTCTACACCAGCAATCTCCATGCATGCAGGAAACGACCTGATCATGCCAGGAAGATCTGTAGAAAATATCAGAACAGAAGGATTTGGAGATGTAGAGCCTACATTTGCAGAAGATGATATCTATCCAGAAGTAACTGTTGGACAGGGATGGTTTGGACCAAACACAACAACAGTATGGGGCGAATTTGTTCTGTCAGCAGATGGCGCAATAACAATCGAAAAGACAGTGAAGACAGAAGATTACAATGCAGCAGTTCGTCCAGCAATCGTTGAAAAAGAAGAGACAGAAAAAGCAGTTGCAGATCTGATCGCAGAACTTGGCGATGCAGTTACAGTGACAGATAATGGAGACGGAACGACAACAATCGTTTACAAAGGCGATTACAAAGATAATAATATTACACTTGGCGATCTGCAGAAGAGCACAATCAACATCTTAAATGTGGTTATGGAATCTAACCAGTTTGCAACTCTGTTTGACGATGTAGAATCCAGCTCTTATACACAGGATCGTGCAGATCAGCTTGAAGTTTTCGCAACAGTAGAAAAATCTGAAGTGAAATAAAAAAGAATCAATACGACGCTACCGAAAAGGTTAGCAATATAATAGTTCTCCTAAAAAACCCGTGAGGGAAAATAAAAATTGAGAAGTGCTGTGGGATGACGGAAAAACCGTTGTTTCACGGCACTTTTTTGATTTTGTCTTTGTTGGTTTCTTCATTTTTAGGTTCTTTGTCAAGGGTTGGGGTAAAATGTTTTTTCGAGACATCGGAACTATGTT
>CBCTVZ010000035.1:0-21494 GCA_965150505.1 uncultured Robinsoniella sp.
CAGGTGGTAAACAGTACAAAGTAGCCGAAGGCGATATCATTAACGTAGAAAAGCTGGGAGTGGAAGCTGGAGAAACTGTTACTTTTGATAACGTTCTCGCAGTAAGCAATGACGGACTCAAAGTTGGTGCAGACGTTGCAAACGCAACCGTAACAGCTAGTGTTGTTAAGAATGCAAAAGCGAAAAAAGTGATTGTTTACAAATATAAAAGCAAAACCGGATATCACAAGAAAAACGGTCACAGACAGCAGTATACTCAGGTTAAGATTGAAAAAATCAATGGTTAATCCATTATGATAGAGATAATCATTCATAGAAAAAATCATCAGTATACAGGTTTTGTCTCAGAGGGTCATGCTGGATATGCAGAGGAAGGGTATGATATCATCTGTGCTGCGGTATCCGTATTGACTGTCAATACAATTAATTCGATCGAAGCATTTACTTCGGATCATTTTGCTGTGAGACAGGGGGATGGATTGATTGAATTGATTTTAGAGGGGACAATCTCAAAAGAGACTGCTTTGCTGATGGATTCTATGATACTTGGCTTGCAGGATATTCAGAAAAATTACGGAAATGAATATTTGAACATCATATTCGAGGAGGTGTAGGACATGTTAAATATGAACCTTCAGATTTTCGCTCATAAAAAAGGAGTTGGTTCTACAAAAAACGGTAGAGATTCCGAGTCCAAGAGATTAGGTGCGAAAAGAGCAGACGGACAGTTTGTAAAAGCTGGAAATATCCTTTACAGACAGCGTGGAACAAAAATTCATCCAGGCGTAAACGTAGGACGTGGCGGAGATGATACTTTGTTTGCATTAGTTGACGGTGTTGTAAAGTTTGAAAGAAAAGGCAGAGACAAAAAACAGGTTTCTATCGTTCCGGTAGCAGTAGAAGAATAAAACGTGTGGCTTCAAATCAGATTGGTTTGAAGCCATTTTTTTAATCGACAGACTACAAAATCTGTAATTTTTTGTGTTTAGAATTGTAAGCGGTGTTTCATACTAAAAAATAAGAAAAAAATAGGCAGGTGATAATATGTTTGCAGATAGAGCAAGAATTTTCATTCGTTCTGGAAAAGGCGGTGACGGTCATGTCAGTTTCCGCAGAGAACTTTTTGTGGCAGCGGGCGGTCCGGACGGCGGCGATGGCGGAAAAGGCGGCGACGTTATCTTTGAAGTGGACGAGGGATTAAATACATTGGCAGATTTTCGTCACAGAGGAAAATTTTGCGCCCAAGATGGTGAAGAAGGAAAGAAAAAACGGTGTCACGGAGCAAATGGCAGTGATATTGTATTGAGAGTTCCAGAAGGAACGATTATTAAAGAGGCAGAATCGAATCGAGTGATTGCAGATATGTCCGGTGAAAATCGCAGAAAAGTGATCTTAAAAGGTGGAAAAGGCGGTCTTGGAAATATGCACTATGCCACAGCAACCATGCAAGTTCCAAAATATGCACAGCCTGGAAAGCCTGGAAAAGAACTTTGGGTAAATCTGGAATTAAAAGTAATTGCTGATGTGGGATTAGTCGGATTTCCGAATGTTGGAAAATCAACTTTCTTATCAAGAGTCAGCAATGCGCGCCCTAAAATAGCAAATTATCATTTTACTACCTTGACACCAAATCTTGGTGTGGTAGATTTAGACGGTGGAAGAGGATTTGTAATCGCAGATATTCCAGGGCTGATTGAAGGCGCTTCGGAAGGTGTTGGACTGGGACACGAGTTTTTGCGTCATATTGAGCGTACAAAGGTCTTAATTCACATCGTAGATGCCGCATCAACAGAGGGTCGTGATCCGATAGAAGACATTCATAAGATCAATCAGGAACTTGTCGCATATAAGGAAGAAATTGCAAAACGTCCGCAGGTTATTGCTGCAAATAAGATTGATGCGATTTATGAAGATGGCGAAAATGATCCGATCCAGAAATTAAAGGATGAATTTGAGCCACAGGGTATTCGGGTATTCCCGATTTCAGCTGTCACTGGAAAAGGGATTAAAGAATTATTATATTATGTACGCGAGCTGTTGGATCAAGTTCCAGATGAGACGGTTGTGTTTGAACAGGAATATTTCCCAGATGAGTTTGATATTCAAATGGATCTTCCTTACACCGTGACAAAATCGGATGAAGAAGAACATACTTATATTGTGGAAGGGCCTAAGATTGAAAAAATGTTAGGATATACGAATCTGGATTCTGAAAAAGGCTTCACCTTCTTCCAGAAGTTTTTAAAAGAAAGCGGTATTTTAGACGAACTTGAAGCAGCTGGCATTGAGGAAGGCGATACCGTTAGAATGTATGGTCTTCAGTTTGACTATTATAAATAAAGGTTTCAATATAAAATAGGAGAAAAGAATGACAAGTAAACAACGAGCATATTTAAAAAGTCTTGCAATGACAATGGACCCGATTTTCCAGATTGGAAAATCAAGTCTGACACCAGAAAATACAGCAGCGATTGATGAAGCTTTAGCTGCAAGAGAATTAATTAAAATTCATGTGTTACAGAATTGTCTGGATGATCCAAAAGCGCTGGCTCAGATGGCGGCAGAACGTACGCATTCTGAAGTTGTTCAGGTGATTGGAAAGAAAATTGTACTATATCGTGCAGGAAAAGATGATAAGAAAAAAATTGTTCTTCCAAAATAAAGAGGTATGAACGCATGATAGCACGCAAAGAGAAAATTGGAATCATGGGAGGAACATTTGATCCAATTCATATTGGTCATTTGATTATTGGTGAAAACGCTTATCAGCAGTTTCAACTGGATAAGGTATTGTTTATGCCTTATGGAAATCCTCCTCATAAATTGAATCGTGAGGGACGTGCCACAAATGAAGAGAGAGTAGAAATGGTTCGACGCGCCATTTCTTCTAATCCTCATTTTGAACTGTCATTTGAGGAGATGAACGGGGAAGGCTTTAATTATACAAAAGAGACGTTGCGTCGTCTGACACAATCGCACCCTGATACAGAATATTATTTTATTATGGGTGCAGATTCTTTATTTCAGCTTGAAGATTGGAAAGAGCCAGATCAGATCTGTCGTCTTTGTACCATAGTAGTTGCAGTCAGAGATCATGTCCATACTGAAAAATTTGATCGTAAGATACAAGAACTTTCTGAAAAATATCATGCCAAAATTGAGAAATTGGATACATCCAATATTGATATTTCTTCTCAGATGATTCGTAGCTGGTTAAATACAGGCAAACCGATTCGCTACTATGTTCCAGATGCTGTGGCTGACTATATTCAAAAGAGAAATCTATACAGAGGGTGTGAAACAGATGAAGTCCTATAACTTAAAAAAAATGCAGAAAAAAGTAAAAAAGTATATGGACGAGGATCGTTATACACATACAGTAGGGGTTATGTATATGTGTGCGGCACTTGCCATGGCCCACGGTGAGGATTTGCTTCATGCACAAGTTGCAGGGCTGCTTCATGACTGTGCAAAGTGTATGCCAAATGATAAAAAAATAAAGATTTGTGAAAAAAATAAGATAGAGATATCGAATGCAGAACGTGAGAATCCTTTTTTGCTTCATGCAAAACTAGGCGCTTATCTTGCAAATAAAAAATATGGCATAGAAGAGGAAGAAATCCTAAATGCTATTCGATACCATACAACTGGAAAACCTCAGATGTCCCGTCTGGAAAAGATTGTATATATTGCGGATTATATTGAACCAATGCGAAACAAAGCTTTAAACTTACCATTAATACGCAAAATAGCTTTTCAAGATCTTGATGAATCGATGTATTTGATTTTGCATGATACACTGGAATATTTAAACGGACAAGAAGACGTTCTGGACCCTATGACGAAAATGGCTTACGATTATTATAAAGATAAAAAAAAGGGAGATATAAATGGAACATTTAATATCAAAAGAAATGGCAAAGATTGCCTATGAAGCGTTAGATGAGAAAAAAGCAGTAGATATCACGATTATAGATATTCAAAAAGTATCTGTTTTGGCTGATTATTTTATCATTGCCAGCGGTACAAACAAAAGTCAAGTACAGGCTCTTGTAGATAATGTGGATGAAAAATTGACAAAAGCTGGTCATCCTGCAAAACAAGTAGAGGGATATCAGGCTGCAAATTGGATTTTATTGGATTATGGTGATGTGATTGTCCATGTTTTTGACTCTGAAAATCGTTTGTTCTATGATCTGGAACGTATATGGAGAGACGGAAAGACCGTAACATTAGAAGAGTTAGAAAGAGAATAAGTCTATAGATCCTAAAATTTTATAAAACTTTTTAAGAGATAAAACGGTATGGCATTTGCTGTGCCGTTTTTTATTGGTTGTAATTTTATGAAAAACGTTTTATGATAAGGTTATCGTATTTTTATATAGTTCAGAGAGAAGGTGTACTTATGCGTGAACCAAGTTTATATTTATCTGTCACAACAACCATGATCTGGGAAAAATTTATTTATCATTTTCGCAATCACAAGACGAAAGAAACATATTTTGGAGATTTGAATGAATTTTTAGATATGATACAAAAAGATTTTTTGAGAATACAGCAACAAGATGTAGAGCAGTATTATCAAAAAATGAAAAAGAAAGTGGAAGAACACGAAATACGGAGTAAAACACTGGAAAAAAAGCTGAAAGAATTACACGCTTTTGCCGAGTTTGTTTTGAATCAAAAAAACGAATATGAGATTCCGGATTCTTTTCAAGATTATTTTTATAATTATTTGATTTATTTTGACAAAGAAGATAAAGTAAAAGAAGTTGTTCCCATTGAGGATCTTGATAAAATGTTAAAGGCAGCAGAAGAGGAAAAGATGAGTTATGCGATTTTAGTACTCTTTTATCGGATGGGATTGCTTTCTACCGATGTCTGTGATATAAAACCAAATGATTTTGTGGAAAGAGAAGGAGAGCGATATCTTATTTTGCGTGAAAAAAAAGAGGTTGTTTATATTCCACACGATGTGGCTCAGATTTTGAAGTGTTATGAAGAAACACGAGAAGAAAATGAATATTATTTTTTTAATGGAAGAGGGAATCCATTAAATACGATGTATCTTCATCGTATGATGCGAAGAATCACAAAAAAAGCAGGTGTCTCGGATTACAGCGCGATGGATTTAAGAAGCGCTTATGCTGGAACATTATACGCATACGGTGCAAAAGATAACCAAGTTGCTGAACAGATCAGGATTACTCAGATGCACATACAGCGCTATGCAAATGAAGAGTTTCAGACAAATATTACTCAAAATGCAGCAAATTTAATCAAAATGATCGTTCTTCCACCTGAAAAATAAAAAAAGTTATTTTATCTCTTGTAAGTTTACATAATATAATTATGTAAACTTACAAGGATATTTTTATTGAATTTTAAAAATAAAATCAAAGAAAACGAAATACACCGATTACTTTTCCGAGAATTTTTAATTCTCCATCAATAATAATCGGAGACATGGCATCGTTTTCAGGCTGAAGACGATAGTATCCATCTTCTTTATAATATGTCTTGACCGTGGCAGAATCCTCTACAAGCGCAACGATCATTTCTCCGTTTTCAGCGGTTGTCTGTTGCTGCACCAACACTTTGTCTCCGTTAAAAATTCCGGCATTAATCATGCTTTCGCCTTTTACTTCCAACATAAATGTGGTTTTTCCTTTTGGCATATATTCAGAAGGAATTGGAAAATACCCATCTACATTCTCAACAGTAAGAATTGGTGATCCGGCAGCTACTTTTCCCATGATCGGAACGTTGACCACCTCACGGCGAACTAAGTTAAAATTGTCATCTAAAATCTCAATCGCTCTTGGTTTTGTAGGATCTCTTCGGATATATCCATTTTTTTCGAGCGACTCCAAATGAGAGTGGACAGAAGAAGTGGATTTTAAATGAACTGCATCACAAATTTCACGAACAGCCGGCGGAAAACCTCTGTTTAAAATTTCATTTTTTATATATTCTAAAATTTCGGATTGTTTTTTTGTTATCTTTCCGTACGCCATAAATATACCTCCAGCTTTTTTCTTAACTATATCATATTTTTACTAAAAATTCAAACAAATGTTTAGAATATTTGTTCTATTATACAATATATTTCTTTAAATTTCCTATAATATCAGAGATCAAAAGCATGAATTGTTACAAAAGCAGTTGAAGAACTTCACAAGAAGTATTATAATAAATCCGAGTAATTCGCAATTTTAGATAAATAAGAAATAGGTAGGAACTCTCTGAAAAAGTTACAAAATAACATAGTATTAAAAAATACCGATAGCTGGTCGGTATAACTGCAAGAAGTGTATCTATATGTATAAAAATAATTCTGATATGCAAAAAGCAGATGATAGCCATATGGATTGTGCTTCATATTTTAAACAGCAGCATAAGTAAATGAAAAGAGGAGACAAGTAATCTATGACAACGAGAGAAAAATTCGGCAGTTTTGTTGCCGCAATTCGCTGTCCCAATAAGGAATGCCATGACAAAGGATTTACCATGTACCCTGAAGACATGGAAGATAATATATTGCCATGCCTTTGTCACGGATGCGGAAAAATGTTTTACGTGGAAATTGATCAGGAGGAAAACTTAGAGGAAGAACCTGAAAAAGAAAGAATAGAAGATCTCTCAGAAGAAGTAAGCGAGATATTGGATAAAGAAGAAAAAACCGCTAAAAAGCGGCGAGTTTCAAAAGAAAAAGAAACGCAGCGTCCTGAGCGAAGAATAGATCGGCAAAAAGCAGAAGAGGAATCTTCACGCAAACATACCTCTTTTTTAACAAACTTTGAAGATGACGATGATGAAATCTACGATGAAGAAGATGATTTTGATTTTGCTCAGTATCAAAAAAGACTCAAAAAACGCCAAAGTAAGAAAAAGAAAGAGACAGAACATAGGCGACGCGAAAGATCGGAAAATCTTGAAGATCTCGTTGAAGAAAAGAAGATCGAAAAACAGGCAGATCTTGAGATAGCAAGCACTCGGCAGGATGATAACGATTACGAGGATGACTGGGAAAAATTTTCTTTTGTAAAAAAGCAAAAAAATGATATGTCTCCGAAAAGAAAAACACAACAGCGTTCCCTTGATCTTGAAAAAGTAGAAGAGGAAATAGAAGAAAAACCTTTTTCTGATTTTTCTTCCGAATCAGATCTTTTAAAACGTACAGAAAAAGAAGAGAAAAGAAAAAGCAAAAAGAAAGCAGAGAAAAAATCTGTCTTTGATGAAGATTCAGAGTTAGATCGTGAATTTGAAGCTATGCTGGATGATGATTCGGATGAATGGTTTTTTGGCGATGAGAAAAAGTCAGATTTCGGAAAATTAAGAAATATTTTTCAAAGAAAAAATCATAAATAACGTTGGAAAGAACCCTTTGTATGATAAAAAAATGAATACAGAGGGTTTTTTTAATGGATTTTATGAAAAAATCAAGTAAAAACTTGACAAAAAGAGACGTTTAGATAGAATAGTAAAGAGAAAGATCTATACGAGAAACACTTGTTTTTCCAATAGATCATAAAAAACAAGAAAAGGAGGATTTCTATGAATAAATCTCTATCTTATCATGAACAAATGGATATAAAAAATACGATGCGCCTTAGAGAACTTTTAAAAACAATGCCGCCTTTTTGTAAAGACTATTTTCGAGCAATCGAGCCTATGACATCGGCAAAAACTAGAATTTCTTATGCTTACGATATCCGCCTGTTTTTTCGATATCTTTTGTCAGAAAATCCCGCTCTTAAAGATTGCACCATGCAAGATTTAAAAGTTTCGCTCCTAGACCAGTTAGACGTTGTAGATATTGAAGAATATCAGGAATATTTAAAGGTATATGAGTCTTCTGACAATGAACTTCACACAAACAAAGAACGTGGCTTAAAACGAAAAATGTCTGCTTTGCGCAGTTTTTATCTTTATTTTTACAAACGTCAGCTTATCACTAAAAATCCTACTTTGCTGATCAATATGCCCAAGCTGCATGATAAAGCGATTGTTCGCCTTGACCAAGACGAAACCGCTTCTCTTCTTGAATATATGGACCATTGTGGGGATCAGTTGACAGGTCAGAAAAAACGCTATTATGAAAAGACAAAGCTTCGCGATATCGCAATCGTCACTTTGCTTCTTGGGACAGGGATTCGTGTTTCTGAGTGTGTTGGACTTGATATTTTAGATGTAGATTTTAAGAACAACGGTCTTCGCATTATCAGAAAAGGTGGAAATGAAATGGTTGTATATTTTGGTTCTGAAGTAGAACAAGCGCTTCGAGATTATTTAGAAGAAAGAAAAAACACTGCTGCTTTGCAAGGTCATGAACAGGCGCTTTTTTTGTCTACACAGCATAAACGCATGGGTATACAGGCAGTTGAAAATATGGTTAAAAAATATACTTCTGGTATCATAGCAACAAAAAAAATTACACCGCACAAGCTGCGCAGTACATACGGGACAGCGCTTTATCAAAAGACGGGCGATATTTATCTTGTGGCCGAAGTTTTAGGTCATAAAGACGTAAATACGACTCGAAAACATTATGCCGCTATGTCAGACGAAAATCGACGTATGGCAGCCCGTGTTGTAAAACTTCGTGAGCCTTAAGTTTTGCGCTATACTCTCTCGCTTTTCTATTTATTTTTATATTGATCCTATTTTAATTAGAAAATCCCTTTCCTAGTTAAAAGTTAATTGAGGAAAGGGATTTTTACATTTTTTAAATCTCATGAATTTCTGATCCAAATGGCATTAAAGCTAATTTAGCCAGTTTAAAATGCTGCAGACCAAACGGAATACCAATAATTGTAATACATAAGACAACTCCAGCTAATGCAAAACCAACTGCAAGCGGAATTCCTGAGACGATCAGCCATATAATATTCAGCAAAAGAGATCCTGCATGTCCGCCATACACTACTTCTTTTCCAAATGGGAAAAAGGTAAGACCTGCAAATTTAAAACATTGCATTCCTACAGGAATCCCTATAATCGTAATGCACCAAAGGCATCCTGCCAGACACCAGCCGATTCCTCCTAGACAGCCTCCTAATAAAAACCATAATAAATTTCCTAAACAGCCCATATTTCTCTCCTTTTCTCCACGCTTTAGTTTACATAAAATTATTACGTTAATTTCTTCCCACATATTCTTATTGCAAAAAGGAAAAGAATTTCCTCAAAAAAAGAAGAAAAAGTATAAAAATTACTTTTTCTTCTTTCATACAGTGTTCGTTATAGAAAAAATTTAATTAATATTCTACTAAATGATAAGCCCATAGATTTCTGATCTGATCCTCCAATCGACTGTAATCCCAAAGCTGTTCGCTTCGTTTTTTACTATTTGGATCATTAATTTTGATTCCCTCATCTGTCCATTCGGTCAATACGATAAAATGACCATCTGATGTAAAATCTCCCGGCCACATACTGCATATGATCGGATGTCCCATCAAAAGCTCATCGCGAATGGTATCTTCCATTAATTGCAATTCTGTTCCAGAAACGCCAAATTGATAACATCCTTCAAACATCAGACTCCAACTTGTGCCTTCTCCTGCAATATAATAATTGTTTTCTTCCGCATACTCCGCTACACGCGCAGGCGTAATCGAATCGTCTCCAGTCAGTCCTGCTGCCACCATAGACAATGCTGTAGGTCCACACCCATTTACGGCGATCACACTCGTGCCATAATTTTGATATCCCCATCGTTCATCCCATTGAAAAAGCTGAGGAATTGTGCCATATTCAAAGCTGCCTATCGTAACTGCTTCGCTTGGTATACCATGTTTTTCAGAATAACCCAGCACAAATTCAAGCGTTTCATCATTAAATGCCAGCATTTTCAGAACATCTTCTGGATATTCCTCTTTGTGATCTAAAATCGTTTGAGCTTCTGGATGATTTTGAACAATTTCTATTAAAGAAGCAGTAATCTTATCTATTTGTTCTGTCTGTGTTGTTTCTTCGGTTTCTGGCGCTTCTGTTTCAGACATACGAGACTGATTTGCGTCAGGCAGACTCACAAAAGCAGGATCTGGAATCGTAGAAGAACTTTTTTGAATCAAAAAATATCCTCCGCCTATACAACATAAGAGCGCTAGAAAGAAAATGATATAAGAAGAATGATGTTTTTTATTACGGCGATGATTTTCTTCTCTGCCTCTTTTATTACTCATTCAAATTCCTCCTCTGGTTCACTTTTCTGTTTTATATCTGATTTTTCTTCTTTTAATCTTCTACCATTTTACTATCCGTTCCAAATTGCGTCAACAAAAAAAACAATATTTTGACAGTTCTTTACTAGAAATTAAGAAAAAATAAAGAACAACCTCTTTATTCTAAAGAAGACGATTTTTTTCTTCCTACTGCTGCCGCGTAAACCGTACATTCATACTGTTTCTCACCAGAAGGTCCTGGAGATAACAGCAACAGTTCATCTGCTGCCTCTTGGTTGTATGCTCCGATGGCACATGCGCCGCATCCAATCATCTCGCACGCAAGATATAAATTTTCGCATAAATGACCAGCATCCAGCAATACATATTTGACAGCTTTCTGTACATATCTCCACTCCATACGGTATGGAACAGCCGTCCATAAGAATAAAACAGGAGCTTCTGCAGCAAATTTTTGACCCTCCACTGCATCTAGGATCTGTTTTTTATCGCATTCATCATTTAAAAGTTCCAGTTCATGTGTCAGTGGCAAATAATGATATAATCCTGGGATAAGACCTGAGACGCGGTTGATAATCAAGTAAGTCTCTATCGCATGACGGCAACCTGCTGACGGTACTGTGCGAAATCCTGCTTTTTTCTTTCGACCAACAACCTTTTGTACGCCTTGAGTTGCCCATAGAAGGTAAGAAAGCTGTTCTAAGGACATCTCCTTATCTTCATACGATCTTGTGCTTTGACGCGCCTTTAAAAGCTCTGTAAAAGAAAGATCACATAGAGGTGTCTCTTCATATGGAGGAAGAACTATTTTTTTCTTTCCTTTTTCCAAAAATAAATCTGGCTGTTCCATGGATTGGGTTTCATCACTCTCCTCCCATCCAGCATCCAGTGCAGAATAACTCTTTAAAATCTCTCTGCGCTTCATCAACTCATACTTTGTCTGTTCCTTCATATTCATTCTCCTTTTTTCTTTCATCGTACCATATGTTGTGATTTTGAACAATCTTTTTTAAAAGCTATTTTTTATGGAACATGGTTACACTTTTTGATATAATAAAAGATAAAAAACGTTCTGAAATTTGCATGATCTCATGTAATAAATAAAAGCAGAAAGAAAGGAGTCCATATGGATCAGACAATCAAAGAAAGATACCGCATTTTTCTTGTGGAGGACGACTGTTCTATTATAGATGTCTTAAGTCGCCAACTCACTCGTTGGAATTTTGATGTATATTCGATTCAAGATTTTCAAAATGTTTTGGAAGAATTTTGCAAATGTAATCCCCATCTTGTATTGATGGATATTTCTCTTCCGTTTTATGACGGTTATTATTGGTGTCATAGGATAAGACAAATCAGCAAAACACCTGTTGTCTTTTTATCATCGGCAGGTGATGATTTAAACCAAGTGATGGCTTTAAATATGGGAGCAGATGACTTTATCGTAAAACCTTTCCGATTAGAGTTTGCAGTCGCTAAAATTCAAGCAATGCTTCGCAGAACATATACGTTTGGAAAAAACTCGGATATTCTTTTTTATGGAAGTATTTCTTTAAACTTAAATGAAGCGGTTTTAAGTTTTAACGATCAACAGATCGAATTGTCGAAAAATGAATTTCGTTTAATGCAGATTTTAATGGAATATGCTGGAAAAATTGTCACAAGAGAAGAATTGATTCAAAAGCTGTGGGAAACAGAAAATTTTATTGATGACAATACATTAACCGTAAATATGGCAAGACTGCGAAAAAGATTAGAAGGAATTGGTCTTGGTCATCTTATTTCAACGAAAAAAGGGATGGGATATTTTTTGGAGGCTGTGCAATGAAAACGTTCTTGCATTTTATAAAAAATCATATATGGATACTCTGTTTTGCAGCAGTCTTTATCCTAGAATGGGTATTGATCTTTTTCTTGTATAATTTGCCATTCGCTCCTTTAGCTTATGCCTTGATCTTATCCTTTGTAACGCTTCTTTTAGCTGGGATTTTTCGGTGTGTTCAAAGACAGAAGAAAATTTCTCATTTAAAACACTGCTGCGCGCAAAAAGATTATACTTCTTTAAATTTGCCAGAATCCTATACAAAAGAAGAAGATCTTTATCAGGAACTTATCATAAAACTACATCAATTATTGATAAAAGAGCAAAAACAAGCCGCTGATGAAGCTTCTAAGACAGAAAATTATTATACATTATGGAGTCATCAGATTAAAACGCCACTCTCTGCGATTCGTCTTCTTTTGCAAGAAGAATCCATAAAACGCGGACATATTGAGTTGGAACTTTTAAAAGTGGAGCAATACGTTGATATGGCGCTTCAATATCAAAGACTGGACGACCATACAAAAGATCTTCAAATTGCTCAATATGACATTTCTGATATGGTTCGGCAAGTAATAAAAAAAATTGCTCCTTTATTTATTTACAAAAAAATTCAGCTTGATTTAAGAGAATTGTCTCAGATTGTAATTACAGATGAAAAATGGACGTGTTTCTTGATCGAACAAATTTTGACAAATGCTGTAAAATATACGCCAGAAGGAGGAAGTATTTCTATTTTTCTGGATGAAACGATACCTTCTTGCCTAATCATAAAAGATACCGGTATCGGTATCTTGCCGGAAGATCTTCCTCGTGTTTTTGAATGGGGATATACAGGATATAATGGACGAATCCAAAAACGTTCTACCGGTATTGGATTGTCGCTTTGCAAACAAGTAGCAGATTTGCTTGGCCATACGATTTCGATTGAATCAAAAGTTCGTGTAGGAACAACCGTACATCTTGATTTATCCCATACTCCTATTCTTACAGAATAACTTACTAAAATGTAAGATTGGACATAAAAAATGTAAGGTAAGGAAATGGCACAATTATGTTTTTTCTTTTATACTGATATCAGATCAAATCATCGTGCAAAAGAGAAAAGGGGAGAACATAATATGAAATGGGTAAAAAAATGTTTCAAATTCATGATTTTGTTTTTATTTATGATATGTTTCTTTGCAGCAGGTATTTTAAGCTTTTCTGGAATAAAAACAGCAAATGAAAAACTGTCGCAAAAAAGTCTGTATGAAATGGCGCATTCTATTGAAAACAAGGATGATTTTGTATCATATGACGATTTGCCGGATATGTATTGTAAAGCTGTTATTGCTGCAGAGGATAAACGTTTTTTTAAACATTGCGGTATAGATCTTATTGCAATCGGCCGCGCTGTAGTCCATGATCTTGCCGCTGGAAGCTATGTAGAGGGAGGAAGTACCATCACGCAGCAGCTTGCAAAAAACCAATATTTGACTCAGGAAAAACTGTTAGAAAGAAAAGCTGCTGAAATGTTTCTTGCGTTTGAGATAGAAAAGGTTTTTTCAAAAGAAGAAATTTTTGCTTTATATGTAAATTCCATCTACTTTGGAAGCGGATATTATGGGATTGCGGAGGCAAGCCGTGGATATTACGGAAAAGAGGTTTGGGATTTAACAGATGAGGAATGTGTCACATTAGCTGGGATACCAAATGCCCCTTCTGTCTATGACTTAAATCAAAATCCAGATCTGGCAGAACAAAGAAAAGACCAAGTATTACGTCAAATGTCTAAACTGGGCGATATCGTTATACCTTAAGTGACACCGATGTAAGAATTTAAAAGAGAAATGTAAGCTAAATCAATGGCAATTACATTTCTCTTTTTTTATAATAGAGATAGAAAAACATTGGGAGGTATCTATGAAAATATTAGAAGTTACTCATTTAAAAAAAATTTATGTCACTCATCTTAGCGCCAATCAAGTAGAAGCCATTTCTGACGTTACTTTTTCGGTTGATCAGGGAGAATATGTTGCAATCATGGGAGAGTCTGGCTCTGGAAAAACAACATTATTAAATTTGCTTGCCTCACTGGATCGTCCTACTTCTGGAGAAATCATTTTGGATGGTCAAAATCTTTCTTCTGTATCAGATCGTGATCTTGCAGCCTATCGAAGGGAAAATTTAGGATTTGTATTTCAAGACTTTAACCTGCTTGATACGTTTACGCTTCAGGATAATATTTTTCTTCCTCTTGTATTATCAGGAAAAAAGATTCCTGAAATGAAAGAACGTTTAGCTCCTCTTGCAGAAATCCTTGGAATATCGGATATCTTAAAAAAATATCCATATGAAGTATCTGGAGGACAAAAACAACGTGTTGCTGCTGCCAGAGCATTTATTACAAATCCGAAATTGATTCTCGCTGATGAACCTACCGGAGCGCTTGATTCAAGAGCTACAGAAAATTTATTACAGGTATTTGAACGCATGAATCAAATGGGACAGACGATCTTAATGGTTACACACAGCATACGAGCAGCCAGTCATGCAGGACGTGTTTTGTTTATGAAAGATGGCGTAATCTATCACCAGATCTATAAGGGAGGACGTACAAACGAAGAAATGTATCAGGAAATTTCAAATACGTTAACCTTACTCTCTCAGGGAGGTTTATCATGAATAATTCTCTTTTATATTTTAAAATGGCAGCAGATGGAATAAAAAAGAATAAATCGATTTATTTTCCTTACTTATTTAGCTGTTCTTTCACAGTAGCTTTGCTATATATCTTACTTTCTGTCGAATCTATGATCCGCACAGAACAGATAAGAGGAGCATCAAAGATGTCTTCCATCCTTTGTATTTGTGCTTTGATGTATCGAATTGTCGCAATTATCTTTTTATTCTATGTAAATAGTTTCGTATTAAAAAGGCGAAAAAAAGAATTTAGTATTTATCGTATTTTAGGGATGGAAAAACGTCATATTCGCATCATGTTGTGTTTTGAAGTATTTCTAGTCTTTCTTTTTTGCACGGTAATGGCGGTGGGAAGCGGAGCTCTTTTGAGTCAGCTTATGTTTCTTGTACTTTTAAAAATTGTTCATATACCATCTGAACTGACTTTTTGTATTCCATTTGACGCTGTAAAAGCAACCATTATTTTTTCTGCTTCCATTTTCTTTCTCATATTGTTATATGATTTATTCAGCGTATCAAAAGTCAGTCCTGCTGCTCTTTTACGTCAAAGTCATGAGGGAGAAAAAGAACCAAAATCGCATCGTATTCTTGCTGTCCTCTCTGCTTTTTGCTTAATAGGGGGTTATGTCACAGCATGGACAATTACTTCTCCAGATGAAGCATTTTTGTTGTTTTTGCCTGCTGTCTTGCTTGTGATTTTAGGTACATTTGGTATCAAGCTTGTCGGATGTATTT
Organism: uncultured Robinsoniella sp.; assembly: GCA_965150505.1. GTDB lineage: Bacteria > Bacillota > Clostridia > Lachnospirales > Lachnospiraceae > JAGZHZ01. The sequence continues at coordinate 15,433 of CBCTVZ010000035.1, forward strand.
CACTTTAGAAATTATTACGCAAAAAAGAATCGTGTTTCTATCGTCCATCTAATTATATTGCTGTATCAGGAATGATTTACCGTATGAAACAAAATGCTGCTGGGCTTGCTACCATTTGTATTCTTTCCACCGCTGTTCTTTTGACGGTATCTACATGCACCAGCTTATTTTTTGGAGAAGAGAGTATTTTAAAAGGGCGTTTTCCTCGTGATATTTCAATTTCTTCTTATTTTGATAAGCCAGTATCTCCTGCTTGGATGGATGAGATTGCAGAGGAATATGCAAAAAAATCGGGTGTGGAAATTGAAAATATAGTGACGTTTCAAAGACTAGATTTGACGTGTATAGAAGAAGCACAAGATCAGTTCTCGATTTCAGCATGGGATCAAAATTATTATAATACAGCGCGATTTACTTGCTTTGTAAAAGAAGATTTTGAAAAAATAACAGGTACTCCTCTCTCTTCTAAAGAAAATGAAGTATTTTATTATACCGAAGACGATATCGTACAGTCAGATACCATTCAAATTGATGAATGGAAGTTTTCTTTAAAAAAAGTAGATCCTGTGCAGGAATGGAAACATTTTCTTTCAAATGGATATCATGGCGAAAAAATGATTTTAATTCTTCCAGATCAAGAAATATTTAATCAGCTTTTTAATCGTTTAGGAGATGTAAAAAAAGCAGCAGGATTTCCAGAATTAACATATCACTATGAGTTGCTGCAATTTTATGATCTTCCTGACTATGACCTTGTATCCGATCAATATAATTTAAACACATTGAGAGATTATTACTTAAATTATTGTGAGCATCTTGGAACGGTAGACACACGTTTTGCGGCTAGAGAAGATTTCTATCAAATTTATGGCAGTATTTTCTTTGCTGGTCTGTTTTTTGTCGCTGTATTTGCCATTGCGACTGTTTTGATTATTTATTATAAGCAGGTGACAGAAGGATATGAAGATAAAGAACGTTTCTTTATTATGCAGAGAGTTGGAATGAGCGATCAGGAAATAAAAAAAGCGATCCATCATCAGATTATTCTTGTATTCTTTTTACCACTCGGATTGTCTTTACTGCATACAGCTGTCGCATTTCCAGCATTGTGTCAAGTACTGACGTTATTCCGATTAAATGATTTTCATTTGTTTGGTATGTGTACCATTATTACAGCTGTTCTATTTGTTCTTTTATATTTATTTGTATATTTCCTTACAGCAAAAACGTATTATCGAATTGTCAAAAAAAATGATTAAAATAAAAAACTGCGGCAAACCAGATTGACCGCAGTTTTTTTATTTTATTATAAATCGATGGAACCACTGATTTCTCCATTAATCACGTAGTATGCCTTAGACTCTTCTGCTTTGATATAAACAGAAAGCTCTTTTAAGTCTTTCATCATGTTTCCTTCATCTTTCCAGGCTTTTTTAATCATTCCGATTACTTCCTGTTCCTCGATCTCTTTTCCCTGGAACTGAAAATAAACCATAGTTTTTTTGGAACTGCTTTTCTTTTCCTGTGCTTGCTCTTTTCCCATTGCGCTATTCTCCTCTCTTACGCTTTGAATATCAGGATTTTGATCAATCTGTTCATCAGTCTGATCAATTACTCTATGAACCAGTATGTTTTCTACGATGTCTTTTCTCTTCTGCATCTTCTTTTTCAATCGTTTACTAGCCATGGTTTCCTCCTTTTATACCTTATGGTATGTTAGACCTAAAGATAAATTTTTTCATTTTTAGACCCACAATATGGTATTATAGCAGTTTTTCCATCAAATGTCAAAATTAAAGATACATTCGTTCTTTTTTGCTTTTATACTGCCTCTTGTTCTAACACAATCGTAAAAGGACCGTCATTGCACAGTTCCACTTTCATATCTGCCCCAAATATGCCTGTCTCCACAGTCTCTATCTTTTTTCTGCATTCTGCAATAATATATTCATACAATGCTTCTGCTTGTTCCGGACTGCCAGCATCGGTAAAACTTGGACGATTTCCGGCTTTACAATTTGCATACAGAGTAAATTGAGAAACCAGCAGCAGACTTCCTTCTACGTCTTTAAGAGAGAGATTTGTTTTTCCACAACTATCTTCAAAGATTCTCAATCCAGTTAATTTTTTTACAAGATAATCTGCCTCTTTTTTCGTATCGTTTTTCCCTATACCAATTAAGACAACAAATCCCTTCTCTATCTTTCCAACGATCTTCTCTTCTACTGTCACCTTTGCGTGTGTGACACGCTGAATTACAAATTTCATGTACCATTTATCCTTTATTTTATTTTTTTGCCATTTGCTTTTCTTTTAATCTGACAAAATCCTGAATCATTTCTACCGTTCCATCAATTCCTAAGATTCCGCTGTCAATACATAAGTGATAACTGCTGGCATCTCCCCATTTTTTGCTGGAATAATAGTTATAATAATTCGCACGTTTTTTATCTGTCTTTACAATGAGATCTTTTGCCTTATTCTCGGAGAGCTGATATTTCTCTGAAATTCGTTTTATTCTGTTTTCCATACTAGAATGAATAAATATAGAGAGGCAATTTTTATACTCTGCAAGCGCATAGTCTGCACATCTTCCAACAATAACGCATGGACCTTCATCTGCAATCTTTTTAATAGCATTAAACTGTGCCAAAAACACCTTATGGTTCAATGGCATATCATTAAATGTAGCAGAGGAATATCCCATAGAATACGTATCCATTACAAGAGAATATAAAAAACTATTTGTTGGTTTTTCATCGTGATTCTCAAATAATTCTTGGGATATTCCGCTTTCTTTTGATGCACGGCTTAAAAGTTCTTTATCAAAACATTTTAATACAAAGAGCTTATCCACTGCAGCATTTGCAATTTTTCTCCGATCTCTTTTCCACCGCTGCCAAATTGTCTTCCGATTGTGATGATTGTTTCGTTTTTCATAAATTACACTTCCTTTCAGAAATTATTTTTACTAACTATCGTATATTATAAATCATTCTCAAAGAAATGTACACTATTTTCCTGTAATTTTTCCAAACATCCATATATTTTCTGACTTTTCATATGAGACAGAAGACTCTTTATCTACGCAGCTTACAGAGAAGTTCTTCAAAATATGTCGGTAATGGAGCTGTAATTTCCAAATATGTCTCTGTTCTGGGATGAACAAATCCAATTACCATAGCATGAAGAGTCTGTCCTTGAAGATGATATGGGCATTTAGATGGTCCATATACGTCATCTCCTAAAATTGGATGATGAATACTGCTCATATGAACACGAATTTGATGTGTTCTTCCTGTTTCTAGCTGGCATTCAATATAAGTAAAATTTTGAAAACGCTCTAATACACGGTAATGTGTAACAGCATATTTTCCATTTTTATGATTGATTGCCATTTTTTTTCGATCAATCGGATGACGACCGATTGGCTGATCAATCGTTCCTTCATCTTCTTTTAAGATTCCATGCACGATTGCGCGGTACTTTCTCGTAATAGAATGTTCTTTTAATTGTTCTGCTAGACTATTATGTGAAAAATCGTTTTTGCATACAACAAGAGATCCTGTTGTATTTTGATCGATACGGTGAACAATTCCTGGGCGCATCGTTCCATTAATTCCGGATAACTGATCTTTGCAGTGATATAAAAGAGCATTGACAAGCGTATTCGAATAATGACCTGCGCTTGGATGAACGACCATTCCTTTTGGTTTATTGACGATAATCAAATCTTCATCTTCATATAAAATATCAAGTGGAATGTTCTCAGGCTCTACGTCAAGAATTTCTGGATCTGGAATCGTGATTTCTACCATATCATCTCTATTTAGTTTATAGTTGCTTTTAATTTCCTTTTTATTGACAAGAATCTGTTTTTCTTTAATCAATTTTTGGAAGAACGAACGGGAATATTCGGAAAAATATTCGGATAAAAAGCGATCAATCCGTTTCTCAGAATTTTCGTCTGTTATATTAAGATTATAATGTTCCATATCGTATCCTTTATTTATTAAAAATGTGTTTCAATTCTTCTTCGCTATAGACAAATAGCATTAGGATTGCCAATATAATAATAGAAATTACGATATAGCAATCTGCAATATTAAAAACTGGAAAATCTATAAAGACGGCATAGATAAAGTCTATTACATATCCATGCCATATTCGATCAATCATATTTCCAACTGCTCCAGCTATAATTCCGATTACACTGATTTTAAGAAGAAAAAACCCTTTTTCTTTTGATATTTTATAATACAGGCATGAAAAAATAACAGTAATAAGAAGAGCAAATAAAATAGGAATCCATTGTCGATTTTTTAAAGCTCCAAAGGCAACTCCTACATTTTCCAGATAATGAAGTTCTAGTATTTGAGGAATCAAGACAATATCGGGACGATTTTTTAAACCTTGAACAGCAAACCATTTTGTAAGCTGATCAAATAAAATTAACAGAACACAGCCTATGATTCCATAAAGGATTTTTTGTTGTCTTGTATTTTTTTTCATCTGTCTTCCTCTGTGTCTATCTCTGCATGAAAATAATTGATGGCCTCTAAGATCTCTTGATCTGTTACTGTGCGATCAATAAAGGCATTTCCTATTTGATCCAGCAGAATAAATTTTAATGTTCCATTTTCCATTTTTTTGTCTACTTTTGTTGCAGCTAAAATATCTTCTGCTTTTAATCCTGAAAAAGAAATAGGAAGTTCAAATCCAACATTCATATCGCGAATTTCAAAAAATTCCTCGTCGCTTAAAAGATTTCTCTTCCAAGATATATAAGAAGCCATTACATATCCTAAGGCAATACATTGACCATGAAGCCATTGAAAATTCATCAGCTTTTCTATACTATGCCCTAGTGTATGACCAAAGTTAAGTAAAGCACGTTCGCCTTTTTCAAGAGGATCTTGTTCGACCACACTTCGTTTGATATCACAGCTCTTTTTTACCATTTCCATCAATATTTCGGTATCTCTGTCACAGATTTCTGACATATGGTTGATGATCCATTCATAATAGGAACTGCTTTTAATCAATCCATGTTTTAAAACTTCTCCCATACCACAGTAAAACTGTTCATTGGAAAGCGTTTTTAATGTGCTGATATTTATATATACCATTTTAGGCTGATGAAATGCTCCTACCATATTTTTATAGCAGTCAAAATCTACTCCTGTTTTTCCGCCAATACTGCTGTCAACCTGCGCTAAAAGAGTAGTTGGCACTTGGACAAAATCAATTCCTCTTAAATAAGTGGCAGCAGCAAACCCTGTAAGATCGCCTGTTACTCCTCCGCCTAATGCAATTAAAAGATCTTTTCTGTCAAATTTTTCATCAATTAAAAAACGGTATAGATCTTTTACCGTCTCTAAATTTTTATGCTCTTCTCCCGCCATAAATGTATAAGATACGATTTTTTTACATACTGGCAGCAGTTTTTCTTCTACTTCTTTTTTATAAATAGAAGCTACATTTGTATCGGAAACAATACAAACTTTTCTTGTTTGGCTATCTAGCTCCATAATCTTTTCAGAAAGTTTTTCAAAAGATTGTTCAAAATAAATGGAGTATGCCGTCACATTATCTTTTTTTACTTTCATAACGGAATCTATTTTCTTATTGTTTACCATAACTATAGAACTCCTAACTATATTTTTCTAATGAAATTAAGATTCTGCCTTTTTTTGATTTAGAAATCTCTCCTATATACTGAAATCGCCCCATACCACGGACAGAAATAATATCTTTTTCTTTTAAATGATATCCATTCGATAAAATCATTTTCCCATTTACAAATACTTTCCCCGATTCGATCAAAGGAGTCATACTGCTTCTTGAGCCTGGAAATGCCTGAGCGATCACAGCATCAAGTCGAACAGACGATACACTGCCTTGAATTTTTTCTTTCTTAATCGGAATTTGAATTTCATCTTCATATATTTCTTGAACCGATACGGTTGTATGACGCACGCGGCATAATTCCTGACAAATGATTTTTTTTACAGAAGGTTTGCAAAAGATGACTGCTCTTCCTTCTTCTGTCAAGATATCTC
>CBCTVZ010000036.1:0-21460 GCA_965150505.1 uncultured Robinsoniella sp.
AGCCAGATATGACAAGGAGCCAATCTTTCAGAATAATCTTCTTGTTTACAATGGTATGTATTATCAGATTGGAGAGGAACACTAGGAGTTCTGTGCAGAGAAAACGCAGGACGAGGACTATTATGTGCTGACGTTGGCAGCTATTGCAAGGGAACTGGACGGGAAAGGTATGAATCGGGCAACGGTACATATCGCAGCCGGACTTCCCCTTACATGGGTGGCTACACAGAAAGAAGATTTCCAGAAATATCTTCTCCAGAATGAAAGCGTGGATTTTACATTCCGCAATAAAGAATATCATGTGGAGTTTGCAGGAGTTGATATTTACCCACAGGGATTTGCAGCAACCTTTTACCGCTTACAGGATTTTAAAGGCATCAATATGTTGGTGGATATTGGAAACGGAACTATGAACATCATGTATATCAATAATTCACGCCCATTAGAGAAGAAATGTTTTACAGAGAAATATGGAACACACCAGTGTGTGCTTGCTGTCAGGGAATCCCTGCTGAAAGAACTGGGGACAGTGGTAGACGATTTGGTGATTGAGCGAGCAAGAGCAGCTCGAAAAAGAAATAAAAGACGTTCGGGACCAGAACTCTAAATTGCAGATACAGGTGAATAAATCATCTGTTGAGGCAGTAGATGAAGCACAGAAGAAACAGAAAGAAACAGAAAGAAGCAGAGAAAAAGATGGAACAGGCAGAAGTAAAAACCCGTAATGAAAAGAAACGTGCAGAGATGGAAATCCGTAAAGCCCAAAAAGAAGTAAAAGCCAGAACTGAAAAAATGAGGAATGCAGAATATTTCTGGGGAATGGGATACATTACGGTAGTTCTGTTTGCAATTATACAGAATGGTGCTTTTCAGCATGATTTCATAGATTTTTTCAGAATTCCATTCATGTGGTATGTTCGATTTTGTGAATGGTTGGCACATCCGACCTATGATAACGGATTCAACCAGAAAATAGCATATAAAGGTGGAAAAGCATGGGTTATCAGGATTCTGGCAATCGTAGCTGTACTTTTTATATTGGGAATTGTCACGGCAATAATCGTGGAAACAATAAAACAATACAAAAAAATGTGGGAGGAAATTTCGCAGATGTTTTTAATCGGAAGTCTTTCGGGGATAGCAGTGCTGGGAGATGCAATCAGAGAATATCTACCTGTGAATTTGATCTTGATATTTGGATTTATCAATGTGGGAATTATGTTGCTAAGAATGTATCTTAGAAAGAAGTTTGAGTATGTGTAAACGCATGGTAATAATGTCTAAAAAAGAAGATACATTTTTAGTAAAAATCGCTTTTGAAATAAACACGAAATGGTTTTATTATAAAAATAACGGCGAGCAGTGTAGTGATGTGGGAAAGCAACATATATGCTACTCGTTTTTATAAAATGAATCTGAGGAGGAACCATACATGCATGAGTATGAAATCTTTATTGAAGAAATAAATCCGTGTGGAGGAGAAAAATACAGTAAAAAAACTTTGATTGAGGCAGAAGCAGACAGCCCGGAAGCTTATGTAAAGGAAAATGGAAGATTTCCGGTTTTGGAATCCACACATAATGAAAGCGGAGATGTTGTAATAGTAACAGGAGATAATCAAGGCTCTTTTGTACGTTATACTTTTACGGAATAAAGGTGCTGATTAGTAAGGAGAGAAGTTTGTGAAGTATGAAATTGGAGACTTTGTCAGTAAACCAGTTATAGGTATTTGTAAAACAGACGATATTTTATATTTAAATCCGCTGGACGAAAGAAATAATAAATTGTATTATCTGATAAAACCAATCGAAGATGAAAAAGAAAAAATATTTCTGCATTCCAGAATGCATACCAGCCATGTGAAATGCCAGAGATTTTTATAAAAATCCAGAGGCTGGGAACCAGTAAAATGAGTTGACGGATAGCAGCGCTAACCATATTGATGATACCATTTCCAAGTCCAGAGGCAAAATAGCTGCACAGGATTGTAATTGCAGACATAACAAAAGAAACGGAAATAATCTTCAATGCAGGAATACCGAGAGTCAGCATTTCCGGGCTTGCAGAAAATAATTGCAGTAACTGTCCGGAAAAACACCAGAATATGATGGTTCCACATAGGGCTATGACTGCCCCGGTAGGAAGCAAAATTTTCCATGTCTGTTGTACCCGCTGAAATTTTTTATCGCCGTAATTATATCCGACAATAGGAATAGCAGCCTGTCCAAGCTCATTGATCGGCATCATCAGGAAATTCTGTAATTTATAGTAGATATCAAAAAAGGCAACAGCTGTTGCAGAAACGTCCAGAAGAATTCTGTTTACTACAAATGTCATAATGCTTCCGATTGCCTGCATAATGATTGTTGGAAGTCCTACCCAGTAAATATCAGCAACATCCTGCCACTTGAAATGATAGTTCTTCAGACGGACGTGGATTATCGGATTTCGGAAACAGTTAAACAGCAAGGCAGCGATAGCACCAGTTATTTGGCCGATAACGGTTGCAATTGCTGCACCACGGACTCCCATTGCAGGACAGCCAAGCAGACCGAAAATCATAATCGGATCAAGAATAATATTCAAAACAGCACCAATGATTAGAGAAAACATAGATAATACAGTATCTCCAACAGCCTGTAGCAGTCGCTGAGCATAAGTTTGCAGAAAGATCCCCCAGCAATACACAAGATTGATAGAAAGAATTTGTCGTAAAAATGTGGTCAAATCAAGAAAATCGAGTGCGAAAGCAAGTGAAAAATCCCTGTGAAGCCCGTAAAATCAAGGCTTCACAAATTCTTCACAAAATAATTAGCACTCACCTCTTGACATTGCTAATATTGTGTGCTATATTACATATAGAACAAAGAGAACAAATGGAACAATAAGAATAAATAAAAATATTTCCTTTCTCTTTCGTTCAAAAAACTATTTACTAATATTGAGCGACATCGCTATTGTAAAATACCCACCATAGAATTGTAACCTTTTCAAAAAGATATGCAGTTCCAGATGGATACTATTTGAAAGGAGAAATGACTTATGATGATGCCTAGTATTTTTGGAGAAGATTTATTTGATGACTTTATGAATTTCCCATTTGAAAGAGATTTCTTTGGTGGTAAAAATCCGTTATATGGAAAACATCAGAAAAATTTGATGAAAACAGATATTCGTGAGACAGAATCAGGATATGAACTAGATATCGATCTTCCTGGATTCAAAAAAGACGAAATCAATGCAAAACTTGAAAATGGCTATCTGACAATCTCCGCTGCTAAGGGACTGGATAAAGATGAGCAGGATAAGAAAGGTAATTATATCCGTCGTGAACGTTATGCTGGAAGCATGAGTAGAAGTTTCTTTGTAGGAGAAGGTGTTACACAGGAAGATGTCCATGCTAAATTTGAAGATGGTATCTTGAAATTGTCCGTTCCAAAAAAAGCTGCAAAAGAAGTAGAGCAACAAAGATATATTTCCATTGAGGGCTAATGCCCTCAATGGCTTTTTTATTTTTTCTCTTTATTTTTCAGGTGATTCTTTTTTCTTTTCTTTTTCTTGTTTTTTTCTCAGCCAAAAATAGATTCCCGTTACCGTCGCCATTTGCATCACTGCTGCTGCAATCAAAGTGTAAAACATCACGATACTGAAGTGTGCCGCCGCAGCGCCCACTAATACCATACACATGGAAGTAATTAGAATCATCGGCATCCCAGATTTTTTTAGAAAAATTTTGATATGTTCTTCGTTTTCGCGCGCATACAACACTCTTACCTTTTCTTCACTTTTGACGGTATTACTTAGCTTTATCATATAAATACAAGCCAAAATACCAATTCCAACAAGAATAACAATCTGAAATCCAATCGCAACTTTCTGAGGTACACTCTTCTGCCCTGTATTTCGAACCATAAAATAATCATACGCACCGATCAGCGCAATAACAGCGATAAAGCCCCGCAGATAATAGATTCTCTTTTGCACTGCCTGTTTAAATTCTTCCATTTCTTTCATTCCCCCCTAACTTTCTTTTTGTTTCACGTTTTTCTTTCTATTAGTATAATCTATTTTATCTTAAACAGCAAGATTTTCTATTTTATACAATTTAATATCATAAAATAGCAAAAATTTATATTTAAAATACAATTTTTTAGAATTTATTTTTTTATTGTTTTTATTATATAATAAATTTATCAATTATACATGACACGTAAATTATAAAATGATTAAAAAAGGAAAGAGGTGTTTCTATGAAAATGAAACGTAAGATGGCAGCTGCATTATCCGCAGTTGTAGCAATTTCTGCTTTTAGTATGATTCCTGCTTTTGCAGCAGATCTGATGAATCCTCCTGTTGTGGAGGTTGAGCAAGGTCAACTTCGTGGAGTAATGGACGGCGATGTTTACTCCTTCCTAGGTGTTCCTTATGCGTATGTCCCAGAAAGATTTGCTCTTCCTCAAGATCCTGAATCATGGGAAGGAATCCGCAATGCTCAGGCATTTGGTCCGATCTGCCCTATTCCGGATCAAACATCGGTAGGAGATGACGAGCTTGTATGGCCACACCGCTATTGGATTCAGAATGAAAATTGTCAAGTTTTAAATATTTGGTCGAAAGACATCAATCCTGAAACAAAAAAACCAGTTCTTGTCTATATCCACGGAGGCGGTTACAATAATGGTTCTTCCATCGAAGGTGTAGCACATGATGGAAGAAATCTCACAGAATACGGTGATGTCGTGACCGTTTCCATCAATCATCGTCTAAATGTTTTAGGATATCTGGATCTTTCCTCTTATGGAGGAGAATTTGAAAATGCGTGCAACCTCGGAGATGCTGATATGGTTCAGGCTCTGAAATGGGTCTACGAAAATATTGACTCTTTCGGAGGAGATCCTGAAAATATCACCATTATGGGACAGTCCGGCGGCGGAAGAAAAGTTCAGTCCATGCTTCATTATGAAGAAAATGCTGGTATTGTAAAACAGGCTGTTGTTCAAAGTTCCAGCGCTCTTTCTCTTCTTGATAAAGAAACAGCATCATTAGTCGCTGAACAGACTCTGGAAAATTTAGGTTTAGATGAAAATACCATATCTGAAATTAAAACAGTGGACTATAAAGATTTGATCACAGCAGCCGTGGAGGCACAGAATACCGTTGGAGAAGAACTTGGAACTTCTGTAAAATGGCAGCCAGTTGAAAATGAAGGCGTCATCTCTGAAACATACTGCGATTGGGCATCTGATGTCCCAATGATCGTAGGCTCTGTTCTCACAGAACAGACAAGCAGTTTTCGTGTAGGAGACGGAAGAAAAAATGAATGGACAGAGGAAGAAGTACTTGCAAATCTGACAGAAAAATATGGCGATAAAGCTCAGGATATTGCAGACGCATTTGCAGAAGCATATCCAGATAAAAAAGTGGCAGATGCCTTCTTCTATGGCGCTTCTCATAGAGAAAATGTAAAGAAAGTAGCTCTTGAAAAAACAGAAAGCGGAACTGCTCCAGTATATACGTTTATGTTTACTTATGAGACACCTGTAAATGGTGGTGTTACAGCATTCCACTGTAACGACATTATTTACTTCTTACATAACGTAGAAATCCCAATTATCACAAAAGCAACCGGTGGAGAAGGAAATTTGGATGCTCTCGCTCTTCAGGATACGATGGCAAATGCTTTACTGAATTTCATGAAAACAGGAAATCCTAGCACAGAAGAACTTCCTTGGGAAGCATTTACTGCTGAGACACCAAATTCCATGCGTTTCGATATTGAAAGTAAATGTGGCATTATTGCAGATGAAAAATTAAATGAACTATGTCTGTCACAAAACTGACAAAAAGAGGGGCTGCTAAGGCAGTTCCCTCTTTTTATTTTAATAAGTATTGTACGATATTATTCTTTTTCTTTTTTGCTCTATGACAAAATTTCAGAATCAGAACATTCCAAATATTTTTTATTTTTTAATTTTAGTGATGGAATAAACGGATTCCTGTAAATGCCATTACCATATCATATTTGTTACATGTTTCAATGACAGCGTCATCACGCACAGATCCGCCTGGTTCTGCAATATATTTTACACCGCTCTTCTTTGCGCGTTCAATATTATCGCTGAATGGGAAGAACGCATCTGATCCAAGAGCAACGTCTGTCATCTGATCTAACCATGCACGTTTTTCTTCTGCTGTAAACACTTCTGGTTTTACTTTGAAGATTTTTTCCCAAGCGCCGTCAGCTAATACATCCATATATTCCTCTCCGATATAGACATCAATCGCATTGTCTCTGTCTGCACGGCGAATATTATCCACGAACTGAAGATTTAATACCTTTGGACACTGACGTAAGAACCAATTATCTGCTTTCTGTCCTGCCAGTCTTGTACAATGTACACGAGACTGCTGTCCTGCTCCAATACCGATTGCCTGTCCGCCCTTTGCAAAACATACAGAGTTAGACTGTGTATATTTCAGAGTAATCAGAGAAATAATCAGGTCAATTTTAGCTGTGTCAGGCAGATTTTTATTTTCTGTCACAATGTTGGCAAGCAGATCATTATTAATAGGAAGCTCATTTCTTCCCTGCTCAAATGTAATTCCAAATACTTCTTTATGCTCAATCGGATCTGGTTTATAAGATGGATCAATTTCAATTACATTATAATTTCCATTTTTCTTCTGTCTTAAAATTTCCAGCGCTTCCTCTGTGTATCCAGGAGCGATCACACCGTCAGATACTTCTCTTTTAATCAGCATTGCTGTATCTTTATCACAGACATCAGACAGAGAAATAAAATCTCCAAAAGAAGACATTCTGTCTGCGCCTCTTGCTCTTGCGTAAGCACATGCGAGTGGAGAAAGCTCTCCCATATCGTCTACCCAGTAAATTTTTGCAAGTGTTTCATCTAATGGCAGTCCAACTGCTGCGCCTGCTGGAGAAACGTGTTTGAAAGAAGTAGCTGCCGGAAGTCCTGTCGCTTCTTTTAATTCTCTTACTAACTGCCAGCCATTGAATGCGTCCAGAAAGTTAATATATCCAGGTCTTCCCATCAAAACTTTAATCGGAAGTTCCTGTCCATTTGCAACATAAATTTTGGATGGTTTCTGATTTGGGTTACATCCATATTTCAGTTCTAATTCTTTCATTTCTTTTTCCTCCTGCTCTTATTTATTTTTATTTACAATTTTTGTCTCATATTTTCCTGTTGCAATATCAATATAACGCACAAACAGAGAAACCTTATTGTCCTCGTTTAAGCTTTCCCACAGAAGATTTGTGAAAGCTTCGATATCATCTGGAATAGCTACCAGTTTTGGCTCTCCTTCAAAGCTTGGAAGAGGATTTCCGTCACATTTATATGTGTGAATGAAATGTCCTTCTCCTGCCACACAGTTTTCATATGCAAATGTATAGCGGTTGCAAGCTTCTGGATTTCCATTGTTGCTCTTTAAAATTGACATTGCATAGCTGTATTTTCCATCTTCAATGTGCATAACACCAGAAATACGAGGTGTATAGTTTGGAGCATCTGGTTCAAATTCTCTGCTGCGCAGGGACTGCTCGAATGTCATCTGTCTGTCCATTCCCTCATAAATAGTATCTGTCTGATCTCCATTTGTCACGATTGTTTTATTTCCCAGAACACGTACCGGTGCATAGATAATTAAGCTCGGATCTGTTAATTTAGACGGATCAAATGCCTGTGTGCGGATTCCCTCTCCGTCCTCCACAAAAATACGGTTTCTGCTGTTTTCACTTCTTCCCATGATAAAGTATGCAGCGACTGCTTTCGTTCCGTCTGCTGATTTTCCGATCACAATTCCTCTTCCTGGATAAGAATTTTCTTTTAATTCTTTCTCGATTGATAACATCTCCATGATATTCTCCTTTGCATCATTGTTCTGCTTGTTTTCGTTTTAGGGCAAAAAAATAAGCCTGATCCGCGAGCGATTTCTGCCCAGACGGTCGGCTTTTTCCTTAACTTATACTCCCTGTGGTCTATTCCACTTCCGTCAGTCGTATAATTACCTTTAACATATCATTGTTTCATGAAAAAGTCAACCGTCAAACAGAAAAATTTCAAAATTTTTCCTACATTTGCTTTCTCACGATCTGATATTCATCATTTAAGCGAAAATATGGACAAAACGAAAACGTATTTGTCATGAAACGTCCCATCTCATCTTCATCCAGATCGCTCTCGCAAGTGTAATAACCATACTCCTCGTCGTATACATAATAAACACAACATTCGCAGTTTGTTTTCTTTTTCATTTTTTCCTCCAAAAATCATTTTTTCTTGGAATCGTATCTTTCTCTTGAACTACCCCAACCGACTCCACGTCGGATGGGGTTTTCTGCTCTATAAAAAATAAACGATATCAACTTATACAAATCAAAATATTTGCTTAAATGAATGCTGCGAAACAAAATATTTTATTCCACAGCATTCTCTTTTTATGTTTTATTTTTCATTTTTTTTGTTCTTTTTATCTTGGTCTTTCTTATCTTCAGAAACTTCTTTCAATTCTGCTAACACATCTTTAAATTTAACAGAACTGATGGTTGGATGTGCTTTCAGAATACCACGCTTATAAAAATCAAGATGTTCCCGCATAAACGATCTTTTTTCTCTCTCTGCTACATACGTCTCTTTCAGTTCTTCCAACTCTTGTTTCATCTTTTCATTTTTCTTATCCTTTATATCCGTGCGATCAAATTCCAACTGCACTTGTTCCAGTTTTTTCTTGACATCTTGCAGCATTTCTGAAATCTTTTCGCGTCTTGTTTCTTTCTTCTCTTCTTCTCTCATAGAGCGAAAAGCAATCATTGCATTTAATCGTTTCTGCATTCTTTCCAATTCTTCTCTTGCTTTTTCCATCTTCACTAAGATATCTTTGATATCAAGAGCAGCTTTAAAGGAAAGTGTAAAATCTACAGCAATATAAATCGTTAAAACAAGCGCTATGATTCCCTGAATCTCTTTTGGAATACTTAAGACAAATTTTTCCACTGGAAGATGAATGATCTTCACAAGCGCAATCGTCAAACCGCCCCAAGCAAGCGATGTTCCAAGACAGATATGACCATTCAAATTAAACTTGTTTTTACTGTAATCCCAATAGCGCACTTTAAAAATCGCTTCCATCGCAACTCCTGTAAAATATTCCAAGATGGATGCAGCAATCGCTCCAGCTAAAAACATCAAGATAAGATTGTCCCGAAATGGTATCGTCACAAAAAGCATCAAAACTGCTCCCGATCCATACAAAGGCAGAAACGGTCCTCTCATAAATCCTCTGTTTACTAACTTCTTTTTCACACAAGACACAAAGGTTGATTCAATACACCATCCAAAAAAACAATAGATGTAAAAAAATAAAAGCCATTCTGTCACACTATACTGATACGCCATATTTTTTCTCCTACTCGTATTATAAAGTAGTAGTGTTTATAGTCCCTCTCCAAGGACTGTATGCTATACTGTTGGAGATACTGTGGATTGTTTTTTCTCTCCTTTCCGCTCAAATTTAGAGATATCCTCTATATATTTGTTATATCATATCTGCTCTTGGAATACTATGTTATTCAAAAATTAATTTCATTTACTATCTATTTGGAAAACACTCTCCCATTGTGATCTGCTTTGTCGCACATTTCTCTCCAAAAAAACGATCATGTTCTACGATCATCATTGTTGGCTGATATTTTAAAATCAAAGATTCAATCTGCATTCTGGAAAATATATCGATATAATTTAATGGTTCATCCCAGATATAAAGATGAGCCTGCTGCAAAAGACTTCCCGCAATCAAAACTTTCTTCTTCTGCCCTTCTGAGTATTCCTCTAACGGCTTTTCAAATTGTTCTCTCTCAAAATCAAGCTGTCTTAAAACAGATTTCATCAGATGATCTGATACGCCAATTTTTTCGATATAATCATTTAATTTTCCTTTCAAATGACTTGTATCCTGACTGATATAAGAGATTTTTAATCCATTTGCCACTTCCAATTCGCCTTCAAAATGTCTCTTTTCATTTTTAAATTCTTCTGGAAATCCATTTAATACTTCTACGCCGTCAAATGTCAAAATCGTCTTTATGATACTTGATTTGCCACATCCATTTTTTCCAGATAAAACCACTCGGTCTCCTCTTTTCAGTTCCAGATTAAATCCGTGCAGCGCTTCTTTTTCTCCATAAAATAGATTCAAATGCTTTGCTGCGATATACATTTCTTTATGATGATCGCATGGCATCATTTTTAATTCCACAGTCTCTTCTATATTTTTTAAAAGCTGTGATTTTTCAGATATCGCCTTTTCCTGTCTGCGTTCTAAATTTTTTCTACGCTGCTGCATTTTTCTCGATTTTTCACCGATATATGCCCGTGTTCCGATAAAACGGTTTGTCTCTTTTCTGGGATCAAATCCGATTTTTGATCGTTCTGCCTGATCTGCCCACATCCCAGACTGGCGTGCGGCTATCTTTAATTTTCCAATCTCTTTTTTTAATTTTTCATTCTCTGCCTGCTCAAACTTGTCTTCTCTCCTTTTCGTCTCCCACCATGAAGAAAAATTTCCCTGACTGACACGAATCTGATTTCTCTCCAAAACTAATACATGATCAATACACTGATCCAACAGTGTTCTGTCATGCGACACAAGAATAAATCCTTTTTTTCTTTTCAGATACTTCTCAACAATCTCTCTTGTGTCACGATCAAGATGGTTTGTCGGCTCATCAATCAACAAAAACACATGATCTCTCGAAAATAAGAGTGCTAACATTACCTTTGTTCTCTCTCCATGACTCAGTGTCTCATACGGTCGATATAAAATTTCTGCATCGGTCTGCAACAAATCTAATTCACAACAAATTTTCCATAACTCATAATCTGGATAAATTTTCTCAATCACATCAATCGTAAGATTTTTCATCATCTCTTTTTCAACTGGAAATGGAAAATACTCAAACTGTTCCGTTGTTCTGATACTGCCCTGATACTCATATTTTCCAAGCAGTAAGTTCAAAAATGTCGTTTTTCCTTTGCCATTTCTTCCAATCAGTCCCAACTTCCAGTCTGTATCAATACAAAATGATACATTTTCAAAAATATTTTCATAACTGCCTTCATAGCAAAAAGTCAATCCTGATACATAAATCTGTGCCATTTTATCACGCTCCAATCTCAAACAGGGTATAAAAAAAGAACCGTCTGTCTCCAAACGATTCTTTCTATTTTCCTTGTTTTCGCTCTTGTATATCTGTAATACAGCACAAATTTTTTCGTTTATTTATCTTGCTGCCTTATATCGATACCGCTCATTTTTACATATTTGTACATGATGTTCCACCTTGACATTCCCTTCAAATCAACTATTCGGCAATGGAATAACCGCGGATTCTCGTTTATCATCTGAAAGGGATAGGGGCTAATTTTATAATTTTCCATACACTGCTATTTTATGTAAAAATCTCTGCTTTTGAGAAAAAGTCTCTGAAAATATAATCTATCGTTTGATTGCATGACAACCGCCAATGCTAAAAGCATCGGTTCTTTTTTCTTATTCATGTCTCTCAAAAAAATAGATTATCTCTTCATTTCACACCTCTTCTTCTTTTTTCTTTTGACAGAATATCATACAAATTAAAAAATGTAAAGTCAGATTTTATTCCGATTGAAATCACAAATATTTTTACTACATATTTCCAAAAAGGGGACTGTCTAAAAATCGACTGTCCCCTTTTAAAATTCTTATTAATTTTGATTTATTCCGTTCTCAATGCGGTAACTGGATCTTTCTTTGCCGCAACTCTCGATGGGAAAAGTCCAGCAATCAGAGTAAGCGCCACACTGATCAAGACTAAAATCACTGCGCTTCCTGCTGGAAGCACTGCACGGACGGTCACTTCTCCAACAAGGGATTCAATAAGTGAGTTAATCGGAATGCACGCTAAGGCAGATATTCCGACACCAATCAAACCAGCGCACAGTCCCACAAGAAACGTTTCCGCATTAAATACATGTGAAATATCTTTTTTAGAAGCTCCTATTGCACGCAGAATACCAATTTCTTTTGTGCGTTCCAGTACAGAAATATAAGTGATAATTCCAATCATAATCGAAGAGACAACTAAAGACACCGCAACAAATGCAATCAACACATAAGAAATGGCATTGATAATCGTTGTAATAGAAGACATCAACAGCCCTACATAATCGGTATATAAAATCTGATTCTGTTCCGATGCCGTCTCATTATATCTTTCAATACAATTTGATATGTGATCTTTATTCTCAAAACTATCTGCATACAGGCTGATTCCAGAAGGCGCATCCAGATTGATCGCTCCAAATTGACTCATATTCTCCTCATATGTGCCATACGTCAGATACATATCATATATCATCAAAAGCGTTTCTTCCTCTGCCATCATCATATACTGATCCAACATCTGCGCCTGCTGTTTTTCTGTCATATTTTCCATTCGTGATGTCATCTGGCTACTTGCACTGTCTGATGATGGCATTGCGCTTATCATTTCCCTCAGCATTGCAGCTTTTCCTGAAACATCAAGATTTGCTACATATTCCTTGACTTCCTGTGCTTTTTGTTTATCGTCTTCCGGAGCAAAACCAAGTCCTGTCAGTATATTTTTTTCCGGTTCTGCTTTCTGCGCTTTTACAACCTCACTGTTATTTGCATATTCAATCAGATAATCCGTCAATGCTTTTGTATATCCGATTGGCTCTGTCAAAAACATGGTATCTGCATCTTCATTTAAGCGAACCACACCGCTTACTTTCAATTCCACTCCACGATTCAAGAGAGTTTCTATCTTATTTGAATCCATTGAAAGATCTTTAAAAATTCCATTTTCCTGTTTTTCATAGTAATCGCATTCCGGAATCAGATAAAATTTCTTTGTACAAAGTTCCTCATAACTCCATTTATGCTGTTCATTCTCTACTTCTTCGCCTCTGTTAATCTGATCCATCATTTTTTTATACTCAGCAGAAGGCAATATTCCCAGTTCATACAATGTAGGGGTAGCAATCTCATTCTTCTGATCTAACACAAGCACTACTTCATTATAACTTTCTGGCCATGTACCATATACAAGATCATAGTTATCTTTTATCACCTGACTGATCAATTTTCCGTCTTTTCCCGCCATGATCTCTTCACTATTTTTCAAAGACATCATGTTTGGCATCATTGCCATCTGAGATTCCATCATCCGTGCCTGTTCCGGATTTATCGTACTTCCGTCTGTGTTGACAAGAACGCCATCTGGATCATAAGTATAGATATCAAACTTTGTATCATAGGAATAGAGAATCCCATTTTCTCCAATATAAGAATGGATTTCACTTGTTGGATCATCCAGATATTTTTTGAAATCGGTCAAATTATTTTCCTGAATGCTAGATGTCATACTGTTTACCATCTCTACTCCAATCCCATTAGAATAGACCGCATCTAATTCATGATTGATTTCTCTATTTCCGTGTTCTGCTCCTGCCTGCATGATACTTTCCAGATCAACAGATTGTGATTCAATCGTAATCGGATAGGAAGACATCGTATCTTTTTGAATATCGTTGATATAATTATTTACGCCTGCTGAGATAGACAAAATCAATGAAATTCCAATAATTCCAATCGATCCTGCGAATGCAGTCAGAAGTGTTCTTGCTCGCTTTGTCATCAAGTTGTTTAAAGACAGTGACAATGCTGTCATAAAACTCATCGATGTTTTCTTCGCTGTGAAATGCTCCTCATTTTCTTCCGTTCCATCAAAAGGATTGCTATCATCTTTGATCTCCCCGTCTCTAAGGCGAACGATTCTTGTGGAATACTGTTCGGCAAGTTCTGGATTGTGCGTAACCATAACAACTAATCTATCTTTTGATACTTGCTTTAAAATTTCCATAACCTGTACGCTCGTGTCGGTATCGAGCGCCCCAGTCGGCTCATCTGCGAGCAAAATTTCAGGATTATTGACAAGGGCTCTGGCAATCGCCACTCTCTGCATCTGTCCTCCAGACAGTTGATTTGGCTTTTTATGAATCTGATCTCCAAGTCCAACCGCTTCTAATGCTTCTTTTGCCCGTTTTCTTCTCTCTGATTTTCCAACGCCTGACAAAGTGAGCGCAAGCTCCACATTTGAAAGAACACTTTGATGAGGAATCAGATTGTACGATTGAAAAACAAAGCCAATCGAATGATTTCTATACGTATCCCAATCTCGACTTTTAAAATCTTTTGTAGACTTTCCATTGATGATCAAATCGCCGCTTGTATAATGATCTAAGCCGCCAATAATATTTAACAACGTTGTCTTTCCACCGCCAGACGGTCCTAAAATAGAGACAAATTCATTTCTGCGAAAACAGATTGAAATTCCTTTTAATGCCTTTACGTTTGAACCACCTGTCATATACTCTTTTGTGATACTTTTTAATTGCAGCATATCTTACCCCTTTCTATTTTTTATTTTGTTTTTTCTTATGTAGTATATCACAATTTATTTCATCTAATGGATAATAAAAGCATAAATTTTTTATTAAAAAAATAGTTTTAAACAGAAAAAAATAAAATAAATTCTTGAAGTTTCTGCACAGAACTTTTTATTATTCTGCACAGATTCTCCAAGAATTTATTTCTTTTAATCCTTATATTTTATCACGCTCTGGCTTAAATTCTACACCCATTTCACGCATGATATCTATAATTGTTTAAATTATTCTGCAATATCACCTTTTGCAACTTCCACAAAAGTCTTTAACTGATCTGCTCTTGCCTGTGTATAAGATTCAGCCTCAATATCTACCAGATTTGCAAACTGACTGGAATCTTCTACCATATTTAAAATGTTAATTACACTCTTCTGAAGGTCGCCCAGAGTCAATGTATTTTCATCTGGATTTCCGAAAATATCAGTTGTGCTTGGTGTCTGATGTCCTGTACTTACATTGTCCATAGCAGACAGTTTTGCTAATTTATAAGTAATTGTTACTTTTCCATCTTCTTCTTTATAAGATGCAGTTTCATTATCAATAAGACCATTCAGATGTGTTCCATTGATATCTTTTCCTTCTAACATTTCACGGATTGTCCAGTCCTGAAGTTCCTGTGTCGTATCAATTTCTTCCTGTGATTCTGTGTAATAATTACCTTCTTCATCTACATACAGACGTACTGGACGTGTCTCTGTATCAAATGCCTCTGCTGTTGTCACAACATTAAATTCTGTTCCTTCTGGATCTGGTTTATAGTCGCCCCAGTGAGTAACTGTTGTATACGTTACAGATGTTCCACTTGCACGAGTTGTCTTGGAAACGAATGGATATCCTCCGTCTGTTGCAATTCCATTTTCATCATATTCGATTGCTGGAGCTGCATCTGCAATATATCCTGTGATATTGGATACGATCTTACCAGCCATGATAAGATCATTTCCTGCGTGCATTGCACGAGCATCTGAGTATCCGCCTGATCCACCCCAGTCAGTCATAACCATACCATCGAATCCCCATTCTTTACGAAGAATATTCTCTAATAATTCATAGTCGTTTGCTGCTGTTACATTGTTGATCATATTGTAAGAACTCATTACAGCCATTGGCTGCGCGCTCTTTACTGCAATCTCAAAACCTTTCAGATAAATTTCACGAAGAGCACGCTCAGATACTACACTGTTGCTTCCATTTCTGGTTGTTTCCTGATTGTTTGCCGCGAAGTGTTTGATTGTAACACCGATTCCAGGATTTGTCTGAACACCTGTTGTCTCAGCAGATGCCATCATACCAGTCAGTAATGGATCTTCTGAATAATACTCAAAGTTACGTCCACAAAGAGGATTGCGGTGGATATTCATACCAGGAGCGAGCCATAATGTTACGCCTGCTGCTGTCATGTCAGCGCCGATTGCTTCACCCATCTGCTGTGCTACGTCTACATCCCAGCTCTGTGCAATCATTGTTCCTACTGGATATGCTGTACAGAACTGATAATACGTTGTTCCATCTTCTTCATAGCTCTGACTTACACGAACACCAGCTGGACCATCTGCATTTATTGTGTTTGGAATCAGACGATCTTCAATATAAAGACCGCATGTCTCGCCTGCCGCGCCGCGTACCCACAGATCATCAATCGCTTTCGTTGTAGATTCGCTGATCTTTCTTGTACTTGGAGAAGTTCCTCCTGCCGACTGTCCATCAGCATTTGGAGATTTATTTCCACCTTCTACAAAGTTTGCCAGTTCTTCAATCGTCATACCAGAAACAAACTGCTCCATTGTCAGCACGCCATTATGAACATCCAGTAATGTATAATATTCTGCTGTTCCATCTTCTTCGCTGCCACTCTTTACACGGAAGTTTGCCATTTCTTCTGGTTTTTCAGAAGTTGCATTTCCCTCTGCATCAAAGTATACTGGATTTACATTGTAATCAATATTTGTCTGATAGTTGTATCCATTTACATCTACTTCATCTGTCGTAGCAGAAATGTATACGTTGACATCCTCATATGTCTCTCCGTCTTTCAGTTCCGGATATACAGCTTCTGTATTTTCCAGATCTGCGCCGGACAGAGCCAGTTCTACAACACCTTCTGTACTCTTTCCATCATTATATGCTTCTGCTGAGATTCCTGCTTCTTTAAATGTCTCTTTCATCTTTGTAAGATTTTCAACATTTGTCTCAACGTCAACACCTTCTATTCCCTGAAGATATGGAGGTGTTCCACGTCCGCCTGATGATCCGCCAGGGTTTGCTCCGTCACGCGAAACGGTCATCTGATTTGTCAGCTGTTCTGTAATCACGGTCTTATCTACTTTAATTACCGCTTCTGGATTTGTATTTCTTGAGCTGTTTCCGACACGAATCACATAATCTCCTGCTTCCAGAATATATGCGGCACGTTCTTCGCTGTAGGAAGACATTTCAGATGGATCAAAAGTCAAAGTTAATGTCTGAGACTGTCCAGGAGCCAGTAAATCTGTTTTTCCAAAAGCAGCCAATTCCTGATACGGTTTGTCCAGTTCTCCTGAAGGCGCTGAGAAGTATACTTCAACAACTTCTTTTCCTGAATATGTATCTCCTGTATTTGTAACGGTCACATTAACAGTCACTTTATCAGCATCTGCTGTAACACTGTCTGTCACAACATCAAATGTAGTATAAGACAGTCCATATCCAAATGGATAATTTACTTTTTCAGGTGCAAATGTATCAAAGTAACGATATCCTACATAGATATCTTCTAAATAATATTCCACATAAGAAGAATATGGATCTTCTTCATTGATTGCTGCAAAATATTCTGTGGATGGATAATCTGTGATATCGGATGCCCATGTATCTACTGTTTTTCCTGAAGGCGTCACTGTGCCGTTCAAAACCTGAACTGCTGCGTCACCGCTTAACATACCTGGGTTTGACATAACAAGCATTGCATCTGCTCCAGACTCATCAAACCAGCTTGTGTCAATGCTGATTACGTTCAGAACAACAATACATTTATCAAATACAGAGCTTAAAAGCTGAATGTTTGCAAGTTCTGTATCACTCAGATAGTAATCTCCTTTTGTAGGAGTACGATCTGCGCCTTCACCGGCATTTCTGCGTACAACATAGATTGCTGTATCTGTCTGCTGTGCTGTCTGTGAAACGTCTTCATATGTCAACATCCAGTCTTCAGCAAGAGAACTTCTTCCCATACCGCTGACACTTGTCGGATTTGCTTCATTATAGTCACGCAGATAATTTTCTGTCAAAACATTGTATCCTGCATTAAGGAAGCCATCCAGTACAGAAGATGCGATTGCTACGCCATCCACTTTTGTTCCGTCTGGATAAACGATACGGTTGTTTACTGCTCCAGAACCTGTTCCGCCCTTTACTGTCTGAACTGCACCTGCTCCGTACAGAGCTACATCTCCACTCTTTGCGATTGGCAGAGCATTGTTATTGTTCTCAAGAAGAACCATACCTTCCGTAGCCATCTGCAAAGAAATATTTGCGCTGTCAATTTCATGCTGAGAAACTTCATCCGTTGTCACTGCACCTGGACCTGCTGCAAATACGCTGCTTCCTGATGCCATAACCATGGAAGCAGATAGTACTGCTGTAAGCACTTTTTTGGCGATTCGTTTGTTTTTATTCATTTTTATTTTCCCCTTTCGGTTTCTTATGGCACTTATTATAATCAAAATATTTTTTCATTTCTTTCTCTTATCCGACTTATTTTTTCACATTTCCGACTTTCTTTTATTTTTTTCAAAAAAAATAGCGTCAATCCCATATCGAAATATGAGATTGACACTACAAATATTTTCCACTAGTTCTTTTATTTTTCCTGTGAACTTTTTGTAAGATCCTTTATCAAACCAAAGAAGAACACCAAACTGACGGTAAGTAAAATATGACTGACTCCTGCGAAACCAGAAAGCATCGCATTTTTTGTCACAGATAAAGAAAGATCTCTGACCTGAACGATACCTCTTGTAAGCAGTGTCACTGCGAACATCAGCAATGCGCCATTGTACAGCCAATAAAATCTATGAAACTTTTTCATATTCAGTCTATCTTCATGATCTTTTACAAAAAGAGCTAGAATCAAAAATAATAATACGCCTAAAATAAAGAAATGTGTATGAATAACTCCTAATGTCGTTTTGCCTGTATACCCGTTAAATTTTGTAAATTCTCGGTAAAACACACCTGCACTCAACGAAAGAATAAGATATATAAAAGATGTATTCACTAATTTTTTCATTTATTTTCCCTCTTTCTTCATGGCATGATATCCAATCCATACTGTCCATACATACGCTAATGTTTTTGGAATCATCAGCATTCCGATCATTGGAACTATATCTGCAAATAATACGACTGGTATATAGAAACCAAAGCTGATTACGATGGTAAGCCACATATTTTTAAACAATTTATCATTGTGTTCACGAGAACTTTTATAAAACAGAACGACAATCAAAATACCCATTAAGGTAAATGGAATATTTCTATATATTCCCCATGAAAGAGGAGCAGCGGAACTGGTCCATGCGTTCTGAGGGAAGAAACATAATACAATTCTTAATAATGCTAATAAATAAATCGCTATTGTAGTATTTTTCTGACCTTTTACATCATATCGGATACGCCAAATATGGTATAAAATAATATAAAATACCGTCATCGTGATCGATGTGATAAATTTTCCTATTCCCAATGCTGTTGTATAATTTTCAAGTCCTGTCGTACACAGTGCAATCGCTCTTGGAACTAAATGGAAAGAATCTCCTAATCCCAGAACAACCGCCATAATTCCAAATAACTTATACTGCTTATTTCCATGGCTTTTCGCGATCATGATAATGCCCAATGCTACGACACCAATCAGATAACACGCGTCAAATAAAGTTTCAATAATTGCTTGCATTTTATAGCCTCCTTTTTTAAATTGAACATTGTTCATTTTGTTTTATAAAAGAGCCCACTTGATCAAATGATTCAGTGGGATTTATAAATATAATTTGAAATAAAGATCAAAAGTGGAGAAAAATCTTCTCTTTTCAGCAAAGAAGAGATCAACAAAGTAAAAATATACTCAATAAATTTTTCCTCTGTAAATTCATGATGAAAGAGATCTTTCTTAACCTGCGTATCTTTTCTCAATACATCCAAAAGCGTTTTCTTTAATTTAGAAAAATAAAGATTCATCATCTCAATTCCTTCTTTTTTTCCCTCCGTAGCAAAATTTAAAGAATGGATGGAAAAAAATCCAGGGTATTTTGTATTCCCATTTTCAATGATTTGATACATACATTGAACGGCTTCGATAAAACAATTCGATTTTGTCAAATGATCAAACGGTTCAAATATTTCTTTCCATACGCTTTCTACCGTCGCTATCACAAGTTTTGTCTTTGATGGAAAATAATTATATACCGTTCCAATCGAAATACCACATTCCTGTGCAATATTTCTCATATTAAATGATGAAATTCCATTTTTCAAAATATATTTTTTGCTTTTATTTAAAATAGCTTCTTCTGTCGTTATTTGTCTATTCAACTTCAGCCTCCTGCAACATGAACACTGTTCACTTTATGTATATCATACCTTTTTTTACTTGTCAAGATCAAAAGATTCGATTCAAAATATGAATTTTTTACCAAATATCACAGCCCCTTGTTTTAGCTGTGAAAAATGTCAATCCAATATTTTCTCCGGTTTAAACTTTAAATAATCTCCAGAAACTAATTTATACTCGATACCATTTACATATCCTTTAAAGCTGTCATCGTATCGTTCTCTTCCATGACAGTGAGAATATATCACTTTTTCTGCTCCATACGATTCTGCCATTAAAGTAAATGGGCTTTGATTCTCCCCAATCGTTGTGGGAGGATAATGCAGAAACATCAAAAATTTTTCATATCCTGCCCCTTTTGCAGCTTCAAAAGAAACTTTCAGCCGTTCTACTTCACGGTCACGGATTTTCAAAAAATGTTCCACACTATCTTTTCCCTCATAACAATATCCCTTTGTTCCAACTAAGGCATAATCTTGATAAGCAAAAAAATTATTCTGAAGAAAAGAAAGTTTTCCGGCAAATTGTTCGTTGAGCTGGCGTGTTTTTTTTGCATCCCAAAACATATCATGATTCCCCCGCAGAAGAATCTTCCGCCCTGGAAGCGCTTCTATAAATGCAAGATCTTCTTTCGCTTCCGCCAGATTTCTTCCCCAAGAATGATCGCCCGTAATCACAGCCGTATCTTCTTGTGTGATTCGTCTCTTCCAATATTTTTCTATTTTTTTTACATGATTTTTCCACTCTGTACCAAATATATCCATTGGCTTATTTGCTGTAAATGACAAGTGAAAATCTCCGATTGCATATAGCGCCATACGATCTCCTTCTTTAAAAAATGTCCTACTTTTCTTTCCTCTCTTCTGTTTTTCTATCTCTCATCTTTCTGGTGCTTTTTAAGATTTCATACACCGAAATCCAAAAATTCTTTGACCCATTCGATTCACTATGCAGATACGTTCGTCGCATTTTCTGTGATGGACTTGATTGTTTCTATCAAAGAATTTCTTGTCTTTGCATCAAACATTTTGATAAAACTAATCGGTTTGTCAAACGGTGGTTTTTGCAAATCTGAAATATTTTCCATATATCCATTTTGTTCAATATGGTTGATGATTTTATATACAAATGAAATTTGTCTCTGGTTCAAGGAGGCATCGTTGATAAACTTAGAGAAAGCCTCCATCGCCGCTTCATGATCCAATTTTGCAATCTGGCGAATCAATAATCCAAACGGCATAGAGCCAAATTCTCTCTCATACTCTTCTTTACTTCCAAGTTCACTTTTGACACTCCACACGGCTAAAGCCGTGGGATTCTTGCTACCTGCTACACATAA
>CBCTVZ010000037.1:0-21449 GCA_965150505.1 uncultured Robinsoniella sp.
AGCAAAAAGAGGGATGTGAAAAAACTCAATCGAGTTTTTTCACATCCCCTTTTTCCATATAAAAAAACATTCATTTCAAGATTATTTGAAAGATACAACTCCCCTATATACTTTTGTTCTTTCTCATTTATCTCATCTTCCCTCTTTTCTATCTTCTAATACTCATCAATCAACTCAAATTTTCCTGATCCAATCTCTGTCGCATACGTTCTCATGACATCTCTTCTGTAACCTGTTCTCCATCCCATATTGAGACTGCTGTCTTCTGTCATCTTTACGATTGTAAAATAAGCCGTATCCTCTACGATATCCAGATCTCTCACAAATGTTTCTCCTTGTCCAGAATGACCTCCTAGATCTGTATATCCAAGCTGTGCCGCTTCCTCCGCTGACAAAATCTCTGTATACTCTCCACTTTCATCCAGAAGTGTGCTAAGACCTCCGTTCATGAAAATTGCATCACCGATATTACTCAGCACAAAAGATTCTGACTGTATCGTTCCGTCATCCACATCGACCCCATAGACATCTTCTGAAACCCAAGAATCCCAAAATCCTGCATTGGAATACCCATCGCCTGTATAATAATATAAAATGGATTCTTCCTCTGTCTCCTTTAAATATAATTTTGGAAAATTCACCTCAGATACAGTCGGATTTACAATTATTTTTATTTCGCCGTCATATCCAATACGACAGATACCTCCTCCATAGAAAAACATTCCTGTGCCGCCGTAAATACCATAGGTAAGATAAATACCGTCTTCCTCCACCAAAGCATCTCCTACGCTGATCATTCCCAGATCTGAGTTTGTAATGAGTACTTCTCCTATTTTTTGTTCATCCAGACCATCTACCCGAATGCTGTAAAATTCCATTTTATTTTCTGCTCTGATTCCATAATACATTTCCAATCCATGGATTCCCAAAAATTCTGCATCCACTGGAGCTAAGGCGATTCTCTTTCCTTCTGAAGTAATTCCAAAAATTCCGCTCTCATAACTGGAACAGATTACGGTATCGTGCAAAGTATCTGCCTCTAAAATATCCATTTTTTCATAGGACGCTATCGGCGTACCATCCAACTCACATACTCCCCATGAAAGATATCCTTTTTCATAGAAAATACAGTCATCGCAGATAAAGATTTGTCCGCTTCCTGTATCTTCCAAGATCACATTCTCTGCTCCTCCTTCTGTACGACAGACGAGTTCATTTTTCACATCCGGAACTTGATCAAATCCTCCTAACAATCCAGTTTGTTCCACACTTTCCGGACTCATTTTCCAATAATAAGTATTTCTCTTATACTTCACAAATCTTCCGCCATTGTTAATTACATTTTTATTTTCTTCATGACAGACATATGACTCCCATGTTGCTTTCTGTGCAAGAAGCTGTGTTGCCATAGCAAGATTATCCCCTGAAGAATATTTAAAAATATATCCTAAAGGCGCAGTCGCCAATGCCTGATGATAACCGATTCCATAATCACATGCTGCTATCTGTATCTGCTTATAGATATTAAATGCTTCATCAAACTTGACAGCCGATTCAAAATCCTGATTCGACAGTAATTGATATTCTGCCGATTTCAATACTTCCCACGCATGAATCGCCAATACTCCTGTATCGATCAGCATTTCCCCATAATATGCGAGATCGTCACAGTTCATCAACAAATTTGAGCCAGTGATTCCACCGACAAGTCCTTCACGCACCGCTTTCCCAAAACTCCATTTTTTCATCGCATCATCCCACAGATCACTTACCAGACCGATTCCAAACTGTATCGTATGACCTGTTCCTGCTTGAAGCCCTTTCTTTGCAAGAGCCTTTGCCATATCCTCTTCTGACTCTTTGACCTTTGAAAGAATATTATTGATAGACTGTGACAACTCATTTGCTTCCTTGGAATTTACTTTTGAAGCGGAGTCTGCAATCTCCTGCCAGACCTCTCTCCATTGAGAAGTCGCTTTTTTCCCTGCATTGTATAACAAATAGGCATCCAAAACATCTGCATACGTCGCTGTCCCAATTTCCATGATTCCTTGTAGGGCTTTCACTCCCCACATTGCTTCGATCAGTTCATTCTTTTGCTCTGGAAGAAGGTTCTCATCCATCGTATCTTTTATCTCTTGAAGTGCATCCTGATAGTAAGTCTGCATATCTTCTTTTGAAACACCTTCTAATTCCTGTATTGTGAGCAAAATCTGATCAATCCTGTTCGCGATCTTTTCTGCCTTTCCAAGATCCATTCCATCGCTTTTCATGCTTGGCATTTCCCCGATTGCCTTTTTCATCTCTTCTAAAACTTCAAGCATACCATTCAGATAATTTTGCTCATAATTCTCTTTAAAGGCTTCTTCCGCCGCTGTACTCTGCATCAGATAAGCAACAATCAAATCATATTCATTTGTCAGATTTAAAATATCCGTTCCTTTTCTGTCTAATTCTCCTTTTCCAATCAAAACAGCAAAGGTAGAAATTTGCGCCCATGTCTTATTCACTGCATTTAAGCCTGCCTCCTCATAAGAAAGAGCCAGATCTCCAGCCAGACTTCCCACGGTCTCCTGCACTGCCTGATATTCCTCGCTCTCACAGAACTCAAGATGCTGTTTTATATACTCTTCTTCATACGTCATTTCTTCTGAATCAGCCGTCTCACCTGCCCACGCTGTCTCGCCTGCTGATTCAGCAGTGACTTGAGAAATCGTACCCATCCCAGAATTTAAAAGCATGATACCAGAAAGAATAAAAAAACCGATCTTACTTTTCACTGTTCTCTTCATCTTTTCTCCCTCTTTTCCTGTTTTTATTTTTATTGTACCACTTTTTTTCTGTCCGACAAGAAACTTCTCTCATGAAAGAGTGTATTTCATACTCTCAAACTTTTGAAAATATTTTTTATCAAAAATTATTTTTTGTACGATTACATTTTATTAAAAATTAAAAATATAATTATTGACCACACGTTCTATTTTTATTATAATCAAATTAGATTAGAAAGGATAGGATCGTCCATCATCTTTCTTATAAAATTTTATTTTTTGCGAGGTTCTAAATGAAACAGGAAGAAAAGACGAAAATTACATACGAAAAGATATTAAATGCTGCCATAAAAGAATTTGGCGCAAAAAGTTATGAAAATGCTTCTTTAAATACGATATGCAGTGAAAATCATATCGCCAAAGGACTCCTTTACCACAATTTCAAAAATAAAGATGATTTATACCTGCAATGTGTAAAGATATGTTTTCATGCGCTGGTTGAATATTTGCACACCATTCCTTTCTCAGAGGAAAATATCGTTGACAGTTTTAGAAATCTAATTCAGCATCGTCAGCTTTTTTTTGAAAAAAACCCTTATTACGGAAATATTTTTTTCTATGTCTTACTGCAGCCTCCTGCTCATTTACAAAATGAACTTTCCCAGATTCGCCGTGAATTTGATGAATTTTGTTTGATGCACTATAAAAAACTAGTCAAAAATATTCCTCTTAGAAAAGAAATCAGCGAAGAAACCGCTGTTCAATATTTTATTTTATTTCAGGAAATGTTTAATGGATATTTTCAAAAAAAATTACAGATATCCGATAATTTTCATACCGTCATCCAAAATCATGAGATGAATCTTTCTCAAATATTTGACATCTTTCTGTACGGTATTGCCCAGCAATCTACAGATCGTATATAAAAATTTTTTATTCTATTCAATATGGAGGTGTTTTTATGAAAAAATCATGCTCTCTTTTTCTAACTGCTCTATTTCTTTCAACTGCCGTTTCCATAACTGGTCTGGCATCTAACGCAAGTACGGTTTCATCCGATAGGAATTTGTCTGATATGCAAAATGATCTTTCTATTTTATCCAGTTCTCATCGACCAATCGGCAGTTTGGGCGAACAAAATACGATACAATATTTAGAAAAACGTTTTTCTGAAATGGGTTATACCGTTACTCTTCAGCCTTACACAAATGAACAGGGACTGACTGGAACAAACGTTATTGCCTCGAAAGAAGCAAATGATCCTAATGCTGATATTTTTATTATATCTGCGCATCATGACAGCGTTCCGACTGCATATGGAGCAAACGATAATGCTTCAGGAGTTACCGCGCTTCTCTCTGTAGCAGAAGCACTAAAGGATCTTCCTTCTAATACAGAAATCCGCTTTATCAGTTTTACGGATGAAGAAAATGGAAAGAATGGTTCTCGTTTTTACGCATCTTCCCTTTCTTCTGAGGAAAAATCAAGAATGATCGGCGCAATTCAGTTTGATATGCTTGGAGGTCTTGGCACTTCCGGTATTTCTGTCTGCACAGCGGACGGTCAAGGTAATTGGGTCAGTGATCTTCTTCAAAATACAGATCCGTCTCTTCCTCTAAAAGCAGAGACAGCCAGCGATCATATCTCTCTGCAGCTCGCCGGCATTCCTTCCGTTCTTTTGACACAAGACGGACGTGGCTATCTATACCACTCCTCTGCTGATACTGCTGACCAACTCAATCTGGATATCATTGCAAATGCAGTTGAGATGGTTGAATCTGCCGCTAAAGAGATTCTTTCTGCTGATACGCCTTCTTATCAATCTCTTGCAAGGGAACAAGGAGATCACTATACTTATCGCCAAACTCGCCAAAATGTCATCTATTTCAGCAGTTCTCTGGCTGTAACAGAAGCGTATATCGGCGCTTCTGGAGAACATACGGACCATTGGGAAGAATCGTGGAATGAATGGACAGATACCTATGATACCTATCGTTACTCCATGACATGGTTTGATGCTGATTTTCCGATGAATACTTACTATGAATACCGCAATGGTTTTCTGGAACGTGTCAAAATTCGTCCAGAAGAAACGGGACATACCTATGATGAAATTCGTACTCTCATAGAAGCGATGTACGGCGCTCCTTCTTCTGAAGACGAGCAAAGCGCTGGATGGACTGATCCTATTTACAGCAAATATTTTTTTCTCTCCCGCGATGAAAATGGTTGTATTGTCACTGTCGGCGAATACTCTTCCGGTCTTACCAATATCCTTTCCTCTTATTCGGTGGAACAAGGTCAGGTACAGATCGCAGATCCAGAAGATGCAAAAGTCTGGGATTTTTTATGTTCGATTCTTCCTTTAGAATCTCGCCAAAAAATCGCTCAGTTTAATCTTTTTACAGATGGATGCAGCAACATTCTCGCTTATACTTCACCGATTCAGCAAGATGATATCACTGACAACACACGTTTTTCCATCAATATAGATTATTATGACGTATACGACGAAAATGGCGTACCGCGCGACTGGAGCAAGCTGACAAATACGATTATTCATGAATACGGTCATATTTTACTGGAAGACGACACGCAGATTGATTTGTCTGTTGGAACAGACACTCACGATCCGACTGGTTTTATAGAAGGTTCTTTCCGAAAGAATTTCTATGATACCTTTTGGTCTGATATAGGAACTACTGGCGTGAACGATTATGAACTCCATCCTACAAACTACGTCAGCCGTTATGGAGCGAACTATTTTCATGAAGACATCGCCGAAACATTTGCTATATTTGTTTTAGGAGATTTTCCAGAAGGAGATACGGTCGCTGAAGATAAGATACGATTTTTCTGGGAAAACCCTGAGATGACAGAATTGCGTGCTGCTATTCGTGAAAATTTGAGTTTATCAAAATAATATAAAAATAATATGTTGGAGGAAATAGAAGTGGATATTAGAAAGTACCGGCAATCAGATTGTAAAGAATTGACAGAATTATTTTATAACACGGTACATACGGTTAATGCAAAAGACTATACGAAAGAACAACTAAATGTTTGGGCAACGGGACAGGTAGATTTAGAAAGATGGAATTTATCGCTGCAAGAACATTATAGTATTGTCGCTGTTGAAAACGGTGTTATTGTAGGCTTTGGCGATATAGATAAAACAGGTTATCTTGACCGCTTATTTGTCCATGCAAACTATCAAAGAAAAGGGATCGCAACTGCTATTTGTGACCAACTAGAACAGTTTGTTGAAAAAAATATAACGACACACGCTTCTATCACAGCGAGACCATTTTTTGAAAAGAGAGGTTATAAAGTCAAAAAAGAGCACCAGGTAGAAAGAATGGGGATTTTTCTCACAAATTATGTGATGATAAAGGAACGATAAATGGGGAGGTTTTCCCTCCCCAAAAATTTTTCTTAAAACTTATACCAAAAATTTGAAATTTCTAATTTTTACTTATATTTTGTGACACGTTCATCATTGATTACGCCATCCCAGTTCATTCCAAATGCAAAATCATATGTATTGCCTTCTGTGTCTACATGGCAGACCATATCTCCTGCCGTATCTTCATACTGCTGTTCTACTGTGATCATATCAGCTGGCATCTGCATCGGCAGTAATCCATTTGGTTCATACTGACCTGCGATCACTTCCATAGCTGCGTCAAGACAAATACCAAATCCTGCTACAATCGCATCGGCCTGAGGTTCAAATTCATAGAAGCACATCGGATTTGATGCAGACAAGTATACTACAAGCGGAACATCTCCGATTCTTTCTTTTGTTGTCAATACCGTCTGAAGTTCATTATAATTTTCTGCCGCTGGTATTGTTTTTCCTCCATAGTAACGAGAACGGCCTCTTTCTCCTCCAGCTGTTGTCCATTCCAGTTCTTCAATCGGATCTACTGCAATCGGATATTCACGCACGATCTCTGGATCTGCATAATATTCGCCATATTGCAGAGAAATTGGATAATATCCATTATCTAACTCTCCTTTTTCTGGATCCAGATTTCTTAAGCTTGCCTCATATCCACTGCCTGCCGTTGGATTTGTCAGAGATACCAATGCAAAATCTACATTTGAAAAATCTTCCAGACGGATTAAATCTTCCTCTTTCAGATTTTCCATATCAGCGCCCTCGCGGATCGTATCAGTCACAACGTTAAAATATTTCGATGCGACATCCAGATCTACTGAATATCCTGAGAAAGCTGCATTTGCAAATCCAAATTTTGCCCATTCACCTGTCGCATTTGCATTTTCCAGATCAATCGTCGTCTCGCTCTCAGATGCCTCAAACAGCATAGGAATATAAACTGTTGGTTTTTCATCAGATCCTGTGCGATCCTGAATTACGTTTCCTTTATTTTTCAGCATCGTCACAGAAGCCAACTGTGCTTCATATCCCAATCGACAATGTTCTTCGTTATGATAGGCTTCTTTTGCTCCTTCTATGGAAACGTAAGGATTCTCGTACAAACCGATTAACATGGATACTTCTATCGCATGGCGAGCGCTCTCACGGTATAATTCCATCATTTTATCCGTTCCGTCCTCATTCGGGAATCCCATATTCAGCATCTCTGTTCCATTATCTGTGTACGTTGTATACAGTTCTGCTCCTGCTTTAAATGCCTGCCAAGAATACATGGTATTTGCTGGAAGACCGATCTGATCCGTTCCTGCTTTATATGCAGCCAGAAAACGTTCCGGCGCTGTTGTCAATTCTGTATCATTCGTATATTCCATACCCCAAGGTTTTGCCTGGAATGCTCCTAACTCACCGCTGATTCCCCAGTCTGATACAATCAATCCGTCAAATCCTAACTGTCCGCGAAGCAATGTCTGCAGTTTGTATGCACTGTATCCGCTTCCCACTGGTTCGCCTATTGGACCAAAATTATCGTATGCAATAGAATAAGAAGGCATTACCGCTTTAGAGCTTCCTGTCTTTGTCG
Source organism: uncultured Robinsoniella sp. (assembly GCA_965150505.1). GTDB lineage: Bacteria > Bacillota > Clostridia > Lachnospirales > Lachnospiraceae > JAGZHZ01. The sequence continues at coordinate 7,757 of CBCTVZ010000037.1, forward strand.
GCAGATGGAATGCCGCATCAAATACAGCAAGATGTTCTGCCATATTATTGCCCGGATATACATTATATTTTCCGCTTATGCTGTGAGATTCACGTCCTGCTTCTGCTGGGCCGTCACCCGGATAATGTTTTACCTGCGTCACGATGGAATCTTCACCCCATCCCAGATCTTCGCTGTCTGTTCCGATATCACTCCATGTACTCTGGAAACCAGATACAAAGTTTTGCGCCATATCAGATGCCAGTTTATAATTTTCTCCAAAAGTTCCAGAGAATCGTCTCCAGCGTGGCTCTGTCGCAAGGTCAATCTGCGTAGAAACTGCCATTGCCAGACCGATTGCACGATATTCGTCAGAACATGTCTGTCCATAAAGCAGTCCCCAGCTTGGATCAAATGTCGCTGCAATCGCTAGGTTTGTAGGCCATCCTCCGCCTTGTATATCGCTTTCCATCGCTTCTTCATAACTCAGTGCAGAATTTCGAGGATCGGAACAGAGGTTTACAGGGATTCCCCAATCAAGAGCCTCTGACAGGCGCTGCAGATTATTATTAAATTTTGCTGACGTTGCATAATGTTTCTGTGTACCATAATTGATAAATCGAATAAAATTGTTTGTGACACCTGCTGTATGATACGACTGCGGCGTTCCTTCATCATCTGCCGGCGGACTGATATAGCCGTTTAATTTCAAACCTGCCATCTGAAAAATAGAAAGTTTTCCTGCCAAATCTTCCACACGTTCTTCCACTGGACGACGCCAGTCCTCATAAACATCTAATTTTCCATCTTTACTCAGATCTTTAAATGCGTATACAAATCCGTCTTCCTCTTCCTCCAACAGATTGATTCCGTTATCCACTCCGTAACTTAATGTCGCGCCGCCATTTGGGTTCTCCACAACATAAAATCCGTCTTCTTCATTCAATGTAACCACATAATGATTTTCTGCCTGCTCTTTTGCCGATTCTTCCGCCGCATAGACAGGTACGCATCCCATCATCACACAAATTCCCAGAGCTGCCGCTAAAAATCTTCTCTTCATCTTCTTTTCTCTCCTTTCTCTCTCCGAAATTACCTTTTGACATACTCCCACTTCTAAAAATATATGGGCTTTCTCGCATTTCATTTGTAATTTCAGTCTACCACTCCTCCTTTTCTTTTTGTATACGACATTCGGTAGATTTTGTTTTTATTCTGTAGAAATTCCAGCTTCCTGCAATTCTTTTTTCAACATCTGCATTGCATCCTCTGCCGTCACTGCAGAATCATTTGCAATCACGCTTAAAATCAGCCCCAGTCTTTCCTGAATCACCATATCTGCTTTTTTTAATGACTGCCCTTTGATATCCGGCACAATCTCCTCCATCAAATAAATGCCCATATCCTCTTCTTCAAACAACTCACTTTTATAGCTCGCCAACATTGGATTTTCTTCATATGGCTTTTTCGCCACCGTCATCAATCCGATTTTATTTAATGCTTTTGCTCCTTCTGAAGATAAGGTGGCAAATTTTAAAAATTCCCATGCCAGCCTCTTGTCTTTACATCCCTTTGTAATCCCCATAGCTGTTCCTCCCCAGCTTACACTGCCCTCAGGTATAGGAATCAGTCCCCACTGTCCTTTTTCATCTTCATCAAGCGGCTCCATCAATTTGACAGACCAAAAGGTACACGGTGTAAAGATATGTTGTCTTTCTCCAGCAGATTTTCTCCAATATGCCGCTGATCCGTCTGCTGTGTTTGCATCTCTGAAACGGCACATCAGATCAAGTGTCTTTCCAAATGTTTTCTCAACATGGATTGTCTTTTCATTCACCCATACTTCTTCTTGTTGAGACTGAACAATCTTCAAAATATCATTTGATCCGAAAAAAATATATACCTTTCCTTTACTTTTCTGCTGAACTTCTTTTCCTTTTTCGATAAAAGAATCCCAATCGCTCATCATGCTCTCTAATTCCTGCGGATCATCCGTGCCAAGATATTTTTTTGCCAAATCTTTTCTGTACATCAAAGCTACCGGAGAGAGAGACTGCTCGATTCCACAGATATTGCCCCGACTGTTTACCATTCTCGGCTGAAGATATTCATAAACTTGATTCAAGGACATACAATAAGGCGCTTCATCCAGATGCTCCCACATATCTAGTTCAAACATCTCACCGCGGTAATCAATCATTGCCCATCCAATGTCTGGAAGCTCTTTTCCAGTGAGCAGAGCAATCTTGTATTTCTGCAATAATTTTGTCCCATCCATCTCTGTATATTCAAAGGTTACATTTTTATATTTCTCCTGAAATGCCTGTGCGATGGTTGTGAAATATTTTTCATCCCATCCCCACATCGTCAGCGTACCTTTATAATCTTCTGGAAGTGGTTCGTTATAACAGCTCTTTTCCTCTTCTGCTCTAATGGAGATATTTCTGTTCCATATCATGCACAGAATCAGCATCATCCACCATATAACGCTTTTTCTGCTGTATTTTTTCACTTGATATCCCCCTCTTCTTTTAATGGTAAATACAATATCATTCTCGTTCCGCCACCTTCTCTTCTCTCTATTTTCATTCCATATTCTTCCCCATACAGATAACGAATGCGTTCTCTTACATTTTGAATCCCAATATGTTTTCTTCCTTCTTGTTCTGAAACAATTTCATCTTCTATTTCATTTCCTTTCAGATACAATTCTGGAATCCCAATCCCGTCATCTTCCACTTCAATCACTATTTTTTCTTTTTTCTGATAGATATGCACAGTAACCATTCCTTCTCTGTCTGAAGGCAAAATTCCATGCACAAGTGCATTTTCCACCAAAGGCTGAATAATCGTCTTTGGCACAATATATTTTTTTAGATTTTCCTCGCATAAAATTTCACTCTGAAACCTGCCTCCATAACGGTATTTTTGAATTTCCAGATATGCCTCAACCAGTTTGATCTCCTTATCCACCGTTGTCTCTAGCTGATCTCCCCCTATATCTAGCGTTTCTTGAAGACTGTAGATTAAAGCTCTCACGATATCCACAATCTTTTTATTTTTCTCAGCCACTGCCAAAAACATCACTGTATTTAACACATTGTATAAATAATGAGGAGCAATCTGTGAATGTAAAATGGCAAATTCCATCTCTTTTTTCTTCTTTTCCTGCTCTGTCCGTACCCTCTCTTCTTCCTGAATTTTTTCGATCATATCACAGTAACAGCGGTACAGGGTTTCGATCTCATCTCCCGTATGAACAACCTCGATCTGTTCTAAATTTCCATACTCTTCTTTTTCCATCTGTTCTGACAATCTCACAACGGGCCGAACGATACGCTCCATTATTTTAGAAGAAAAAAAGAAAACCATTCCAAGTGAAAATAAAAAAGAAAGAAGAAAAAAATTCAATACAAAACGACTGCTTTTCCAAATTTCTTCCTTCGGAAGTACAGTGCAGATTTCCCATCCAGCTGTTTCGATTTTTGTGCCGATCACATATCCTTTTTTGATTTCACAAATATCATTCTCTTTTTCCGATTCTCCATCCTTTTTCTTTTTTTCCATAAATTCCCGTATTTTATAATCTGCATCTTTCTCATAAAGAATGCTTCCATCTTCATCTGTCATACAAATATTTTCATATGTACTGCCATACCGCTTCACCTGTTCTAAAAAATAATCGAGATAAATTTCCATGTATAGCATTCCAAGCTGTCTCCCATATTCATAGGGATCTAAAATAGGAATCCTGTAGCAGATCAGTTGTTTATCAGATTTTTCAGAAGATAAAAAATATACCTTAGAAAAAGATTGATCCGTTTCTTTAAAATGCTCTATAAACTGCGTATCCTCTGCTTTTTTATCAAAAGTATCCATTTTTTCATTTTTATAATTACTCTCATAACAAATACCACTCTCCATCACCAAAGATGTATTATAAATGTAAGAACGCAGATTACTATAAAACACCAATCTTCTTGAAATCCGATCATATTTTCTTCTTTTTTCATATTCATTTTGCGTCGTCTCATTCAAAAGTTCCTGAAGCTGTTCATCTACCAAAATACTCTCTGCATACTGTTCAATATCTTCCGTCATAAATGTCAGCTGATTTGATAGTTGTTCTTGCTTTTCTTTTTCATCCAAAATTTCTTGATTGCATACGACTTTTTTAAAATAAAAGAATCCGCAGATTGCGCTGATAAACAGTGAAATTCCTAAGATCACCACAATATCTTTTACTACCCGCCACTTTAGCTGTGCGTTTTTTGATTTTTTTCTTCCCATCGTTTATACTCCTGTGGACTTACTCCTACTGTTTTCATAAAAATCTGGCTAAAATACTGGCTTGTCTGATATCCTACTTGATATGCCGTTTCTGATACCGTATAATTTTTTTCTCTCAAAAACTGCTTTGCCTTTTCTATGCGCAGATTTGTCACATGTTTTAAGATTGTGCTTCCCGTCTCTTTTCGGACAATTCTTCCCAAATAAGAACCATTCATCTGAAAAACTTCTCCAAGAGTATCTAAACTTACATCTTCGTTATAATGTTTTTGTAAATACTGCATCACCTCCAAAACTAATCTGGAATAATTTTTCTTTTCCCATTCACGCATTTTATTTTGCACTTTTTTTAGCTGCTCTGCATAATACCAACCAGCTTCCCAAACACTCCATGCTTTTTTTCCCTGTATGCTCTCGCCCGTTTTTTCAGATACTTCCCGAAGAAACTGTTCTAAAAATGGCAAGATCACTCGACAATCTTCTAACTGCTGTTTCTCATTTATTTTTTCAAACCACTTTTGGATCATTTCTCCGATATCCGTATCTTCTTCATAAAAGACATCTCTTAATTTTTGGATCTCTTCGCCTAAATATTCTCGTTCTATTTTATTCGTATTTTGATCCCTTTCTAAAGCATACGCCCTGTCAACTTGCCAAAACCAAGCATACCGAATCTGCCATGCCATTTTTCTGAATATACTGCTGATCTCATCCAGCCTGATTTCATTACTATAAAGAATTTGAACATGACCATCCTGCAATGCGGACAACTTCTTTATGATTTGGGTCGTTTTTTCTTTTATCACACTGTTGACGGCTGATCTGCTCGCAATCGCGTCAAGCTGATACAAGATGAGCCAGTTATTTCCTGTAATCTGTACGTCCGATACATACCTGCACCTTTCTGCTCCTTCTTCCTCTAAAATTTTTTCCACAACATCTTTTTCATGAATGCTCCACTCTTTTTCTATAAATTGCCCCTCTTGAATATAACCGCTTTTATGCAGCAATAATAAAAACAACCTGTTCCCTATTTGGATTTCTTTTATTTCTTCTAACTCTTTTGTTTCTTTCTCTCCGCTGATCAATTTTCCAATTAAATATTTTTGATATACTTTTTTTCGTTCTTCTTCTTTTTTTATTTTTTTTCTTATCTGATTCAATTCTGACAGAATCGTTTCCTCTTGAATCTCATGTTTCAAAATATAATTAGAGACACCATACTGAATTCCTTTTTTGGCATATTCAAAATCTTTATATGCGGACATCAAAATCACTGCGACTTCTTTATCTTTTTCTTTCAATTTTCTTGTAAGTTCCAATCCGTCCATTCCTGGCATTCTAATATCAGAGATCACAATATCCGGATGATATCTGTCATATAATTCTATCGCCTGCTTCCCTCCAAATGCGCTTCCCACAATCTGATATCCTTCTTTTTCCCAGTCAATAATCTGTTCCAGATACTGGATTGCTAATACTTCGTCATCCACTAACATGACCTTTATCATCGCTTTCCCCCTCCTTCTCATTTTCAAGTTGATTATATCATATCTGGAAGGAAAAAAATCGTTTCCGCAAAACAGAAAAAGACGTTTCACCAAATCCTTTTTGAATTTGTGAAACGTCTTTAAATATCTTATTTTATTGTGTCATTATTTTATTGTGTTACTCTAAAGCTAGAGAGAATGGCAATCGCTTCTATTTTTTCTTTTTCTGAAAATTTTTCATTGTCGATTCCTGGGCTTGCTATCAATGCAATATTGCTGCTATAGTCAAAAGCAAATTCTGCAATGTATGGTCCTCTTACATCCTCACGCACTCCTATTTTAGACTCCGGCAATACAGCATAACACTCACTTCCGTCGATCTCTGTAAAATCAGTATCATTTTGCATATCCAGCACGCCTGTCTGTTTCAGTTTTGCCACCATAAATTTTCCAAGCGACGTATGATCTGTAGCCTGCACAGCTCCTGGAACAAAACTGGATTCTGCAATCGGAGTCACTTCAACACGTGCCATAGAGACAGAAGAAAATCCTCCCATAATCTCTTGTGCAATATGAGAATATTGTACTTGAGCGCCACTTTCACTTGTAAGCGTTACGCTTTCACCATATGGCGTTACTTCTTCCTGTGTAACTGTCCATCCATCCGGATAATCAAATGTAAAACTTGGATATGTAATCATATTGACAGCTGAAAAACGTGTTGTGTAACTATGATTTAACGAAACCGTTTTTAACTGTTCTTTCACCTGTTTTTCTTCTTCGCTTAATTCTCGCTCAACAATTTCAATATGATTTCCGGAAGGAATTCCATATCCTCCATCCTGACCTGTAGCAGCCAAACATTGACTTAAAAAATCAATATTATATTTTTCTGTTTCAGAGAGCAAGGACATATCAAAACTAGCATTTGGACTGTACCATGTTTTCGCTGAAAACAATTCCACTACTTCTGGTGTCTGGAAACAATATCCATGTTTTGCATAGATCTCATTGATTCCATACTGGTACACCCAAGCTTCATATTGATTGGAAAATCCCTGAAATGCAAATTCAGAAGATTGTGGAAATAAATACCCCGACGCATCTGATGTGCCTTCATAATTTACCGTATAATTCGGCTCTCCACTCAACAGATTTCCTTCTGCTTTCGCGATCTTTGGACAGACTGCAAAGATCATACAGAAAACGGCAACCAGAGCAAACAAAGAATGTTTTTTCTTCATTATTTTATACTCCTTTTCTATAAATTAATATAAGAGCAGAGTTTTCTTTCAACCCTGCTCTCATATTATACTCTTTTCTATAAAAAAGGCAATCTTATCTTGCTTGATCCATTCCGCACGCTGTTGAAGATTCAATCAAGCATCGGTCATTCATCACTGCATCGTAGAATCGGAAACCTCCTGAAAAATTATACGTCTCATATCCATTTCCTGTAAGGATTCTGGATGCTATGTAGCTTCGCAATCCACTCTGGCAGATAATATAGACTGGTTTGTCTTTTTCAATCTCATTCATTCGATCTCGCAGCTCATCCACTGGAATATTGACAAATCCTTCCACATGACCTCTTCTATACTCTCCTGCTGTCCTTGCATCTAACAAAGTAACGCTTCCATCACGAGGCAAATCTTTCACCTCTTCCAAATGGAACTGTTTTAACACGTTATTGGCGATATTTTCTATCATATATCCAGCTATATTGACTGGATCTTTCGCTGAAGAATATGGAGGAGCATATGCCAAATCCAACTCTTTTAATTCTACTGCATTCATTCCTGCATGGATTGCCGTTGCAAGCACATCAATCCTCTTATCTACGCCTTCATATCCTACAATCTGAGCTCCAAGCAGACGATACGTCTCTTTTTCAAATACCACTTTCATCGTCATCACTTTTCCACCTGGATAATATCCGGCATGACTCATCGGTGAAAGAATTACTTTGTCCACATTCAGACCTGCTTTTTTCGCATTCATCTCATTGATGCCCGTTGCCGCAGCCGTCATATCAAATACTTTTATAATCGAACTTCCCTGAGATCCTGTATAGTGACTGTTTCCACCGCAGATATTGTCCGCCACAATGCGTCCCTGCTTATTTGCTGGACCCGCCAGTGAAATTAGCGCATCCTGTCCTGTAACATAATGTTTAACCTGAACCGCATCGCCAACAGCATAGATATCCGATACCGATGTTTCCATACGACTGTTTACAACAATACTTCCTTTGATTCCAAGTTCTAATCCTGCTTCTTTTGCGAGATGGGTTTCTGGGGTGACTCCGATTGCCAACACTGCCATATCCGCATGAATCGGTTCTTCTCCTTTTAAAAGAACGGTAATGCCGCCATCTTTCTCTTCAAATCCTTCTACCGTATGGCCAAGCGCCAGTTTTATACCATGACGACGCATCTCATTGTGAATAAAGGCAGCCATATCGGCATCAAAAGGATTCATCAACTGTTTTGGTCGCTGTACAATCGTCACTTCCATTCCCAACTCTCGCAGATTTTCTGCCAATTCCAAACTGATAAAACCACCGCCTGCAAGCACAGCAGACTTTGGTTGATTTTTATTGATATATTCTTTAATGCGCAGCGTATCCTCCACCGTCCGCAAAGTAAAAATCTTGTCTATTCCAGTGCCTGGAATCTCAGGCTGAGTTGGTTTTGCTCCCGGAGAAAGAATCAGCTTGTCATAACTTTCTTCAAATTCTTCTCCCGTTTCCAGATTTTTAACAGAAACCGTCTTTTTCTCTGGATGAATTGCAATCACTTCATGATGCACTTTCATCTTAACTTGAAAACGAGAATAAAAGCTCTCTGGCGTTTGAAGAGTCAAATCTTCCTGATCTGTAATGATATCCCCTATATAATAAGGTAAACCACAGTTTGCATAAGAGATAAAACCGGAACGTTCAAAAACAACAATCTCTGCCTGCTCATCTAATCTGCGTATTCTAGCGGCAGCGGTTGCTCCGCCTGCCACTCCTCCTACAATTACAACTTTCATCTCATTTTTCCACCTTTCCCGTATAGGAAGCAATTCCTCCTAAGTTTCTCACATTTGTATAACCCATTCTTTCCATCATACTGACTGCCTGACGACTTCTAGCGCCTGAATAACAGTAGACAAAAATTGGCGTATCTTTTTTATTTGTCACGTTTTCAACCCGCTCAATAAACTGAAGCGGTACATTTTTACTTTCTGGGATATGCCCCTCTATATATTCCTGCGGTGTTCGCACATCTAACAAAATCGCTCCCGATATTCCTTTATAGTCATCGATCCCTTTATTGATATCGTTTCCTCTCAAAAAATCAAACCATCCCATCCAAATACCTCCGTATTCTTTTATCCTTAAGATCTTGCCATACCGTCTACGCTTAATACTACTCCTGTGATATAAGATGCTTCGTCTGAAGCCAAAAATACAAACGCATTTGCAATATCTTCCGGCTGTCCCAAACGACGCAACGGTATTTGATTGATCATCGGTTCGATCACTTCTCTTGGCACGGCTTTCATCATGTCTGTCTCTGTAATACCTGGCGCTACTGCATTTACTCGGATTCCTTTCGGTCCAAGTTCTCGTGCCAGTGATACAGTCAGACCATTCACTGCAAATTTAGATGCTGGATATGCAAATCCACTTGGCTGGCCTGAAATACTAACCATAGATGAGGTTGAAAGAATCACACCTTTTCCATGTGCAATCATACATTCACTTGCCACACGAGTCGCATTGAATACGCCTTTTACGTTTAAGTCCATTACTTTGTCAAACGTCTCTTCCGTATATTCTGTAAAAGGAGTGCTTTCAGAAACACCGGCATTGTTGACCAAAATATCAATACATCCATATTTTTTAGCTGCTTTTCCAAACTCTTCACGGACAGAAGATAAACTGGAAAGATCTGGGCTGATACCGTCCACAATTCCATCTGGATGTTTCTCCTTCAACAGTTCCACTGCTTTATCAGCAGATTCCTGTGAGCTGGCTGTGATAATTACCTTTGCACCTTCTTTTAAAAATTTATCTGCGGTTGCAAAACCGATTCCACGACTTCCTCCTGTAATAACAGCAACTTTATCTTTTAATCTCATATGAGTATCCTCCTTTTTCTTTCCAATATTTTTTTCTAACATTTCTTTTTTATACTTCTCTTCAATTATTTTCTTCATCTATTTATTATTTATGCCTTAACTATTTATTGCTCTTTTTATATTTATTATTATACTCCATTTTTTTAATATTTCTGTGACATCATCACTTTTTTTATTTTTTACTTTTTACTTTGCAGATGAGCTGTGTCATCGTTCCCATTGGACAATAAACACACCAACTGCGCGGTTTAAATAAAATCATCGTCACAATTCCAAGTACGGTAGAAGTCAGCATCACACTGTAAAATCCGAAAGCAAACTGTGCTACGCCCGCATGAAATACCGTTCCATGATATGCCCAATGCCACGGCAGTTTAAACGTCCACAGAAGCGTTACCACTTGTCTTAAATCTTGCGCTCCTGAAAATACCAGATATGTATTCCATAGCATCTGGAAAAACATGATAAAAAAGAAAACCAGAAATCCATAGCGGAACCACTTGCTCTTCATCCATCTTGGAATATCTTTCTTTCTGGAAAGTCCAAATCGTCCCCCTATCAATTCAAACAACTGTCCTCTTCCACAGTAGCGGTTACAGTATCCTTTCGTTCCTTTTGAGATAGAAATAATCAATGGAATGAAAAAACACAACAATCCAAGCCATGCAAACAGAATATTAAAAAATCCCAAAATCAGATACGTTAAGGATGCAATCCACAGATAATCATACCAACGTTTTTTCATCATCATACCTCCTGAATTTCGATCACAGATGCCGGACATTCTTTTGCACATTTTCCGCATCCGATACACTTTTCCATATCCACTTTTGCCATAATTCCCTTCCAAATTTCAATGGCGCTTTTGGGACAAACCTTTGCACAACATCCACATGCGACACATTCTGCTGTCTGCACAAAAGCTTTTCGTTTTTTTCTGATCTTTTTTTCCACCACAGTTCCTCCTGCATTTCAAAATAAAAATCATCCATTTAAGACCTTTGTCACTCCCATTCCTGCTTTTTTTATCAAATTTTATCAAAATAAAAACGTTTTCTAATTGATCTTAATGGATTCATGGATGATTTTTCGCTATAAATATATCATACTACAAGATAGGCGTTGAATCTGTGATTTTATCACAAAAAATACAGCCTGCTCTTATAAGAACAGACTGTACTTCCATTTTCATCTTTATATTATTTTTTCTTATTTCAGATTTCAAGCAACCTTTTATGCGATCGGTTTGATCTCCATATTTTTTGGGAGTGTCAAATTCAAAATGATGGATACCACAAATACAACTGCCACTACGTTTGCTGAAAATACAGACTGCAATATTTCTGGGAAAATATGCCAAATTTCTGTTTCGCTTGCGGCTGTAAATCCGATTCCAATGGAAAGAGACAACGCTGCGATTGTAATGTTTCGCTGTGTAAATCCAGCTTTCGCAATCATCTCAACTCCAGATGTCAAAATTGTTCCAAACATCATCAGCGTACATCCGCCCAGAACAGATTCTGGAAGAGATGCAAAAAAGTTTCCAACTGGCGGAAGCAATCCTGCCAAAATCATACAGATTGCTCCTGTCATGATTGTAAATCTGTTTACTACTTTTGTCATCGCAATCAGTCCAACATTCTGTGAGAAAGAGGTAACTGGAGGACATCCTAAAAGAGAAGAAAACGCTGACGCATATCCATCACATGCTAGAGAACCTGTAATTTCTCTTTCTGTAATCTCTCTTTTTAAACCACTTGATGCCATTGCAGTCGTATCTCCAATCGTCTCTGCTGCCGATACAAGAAAGATAATTGCTACTGAAAAAATCGCCCCTATATGAAACTCTGGCACATATGGCATTAATTTTGGCAGTGAAACAATTCCTCCTGAAAAAATAATAGATAAATCTACTTTTCCCATAAAAACAGCGACAATATAGCCGACAACCAATCCTACTAAAACAGAAAGCTGTTTTAAATATCCTTTTGCTTTAATATTCCAAACAAGACATACAACTAAAGTGATCGTTCCTAAAATTAAATTTTCTGCTGAACCAAAATCCTCTGTATAGCCGCCTCCAAATGATCTTGCACCCACAGTAAATAAAGAATATCCGATTGCAGTTACAACGGAAGCTGCCACGATTGGTGAAATAATTTTTTTCCAATATTTTGCAAGCAGTCCCAATGTTCCTTCAAAAATACCACCGACTAAAACTGCTCCTATCACTGCCGGATATCCATAGTTTGCAGCTACTGTACTTAGTACCGTGACAAATGTAAAACTGACTCCCATGACAATCGGAAGTTTTGATCCTATTTTCCAGATAGGATACAACTGGATTAACGTAGCAATTCCTGCCACAAACATCGCATTCTGAAGAAGAATTGCCACCTCAGCCTTTCCTAATCCTCCTGCTGCCGCAATGATCGTGATTGGAGTTAGATTGGATACGAACATCGCTAAAATGTGCTGAAGTCCAAAAGGAACTGCTTTCCCAATCGGAACTCTTCCATCTAGTTTGTAAATGTTCGCCACATCTACTGTTTCGTTGTTTTTCATAAGTACTCTCTTTGCTCCTTTTCTCTCTATTCCTTTTCCTACTTCTCAAGACGATATCAATCTTCTCATCCAAAGAAGTGTTTCGGGATGTATTTTAACATAAGAGTTAGAAAAAATACAGCATTTTAGAATAATAAACAAGAATCCTTTATTCCTTTATCGAATCATTCACATCTATTCTCGTATTTTAGGATGACAAACTCTTTTGCATTTTCATCCCATTTTTAAATGATACCATTTTTTCATAAAAAAAATCCATTCATCACTCTATACCGATTATTTTTTGTATTTCCAGATGAATGAACTTTTTATTATTTTATTGTATATTACAAAGTGAACTTCTCTGACTTACACAAGTCGGATCTTCTTACTTAAAATTATCTTCGAGACTGATTACGCCAATAATCTGCATCATTTTTATACTTCCATGCAGCTTTGTCTTTTCCACGAAGTGCAGCATCCCTTGCATCCCATTCCGCTTTCTTCTGCCTGTCGATTGCATCCCATCTTTCTCTGGCAGCTCTGTCTGCTGCTTCTCTCTTCGCGCGTCTTTGTGCCTCTTCCTGTGCGCGTCTTTTTGCCTCTTCCCGCTCCCATCTTGCATATGTATTATCCATTTGTTTTTGCGTATTATTTCCCGCATGACTACTTTGACGATTAACTGTACTGTTCATCCTCGGAACATATCCTCTGCCGATATTCACACTCGCCTTCGGTTTCGTTTTCACCGTATGGTCTACTCCCCTATAGTCGTAACCATAACATTCTAATCGATCTCGATAGTATCTTTTTAAAATTCCTATCCCTATCCATGCACAGACTACCCAAAATACGCTAGAAAGTATTCTGTTTTTAGATATTCTTACTGCAAAATCGTTTACAACCATCCAAAAACATAGATGGACAGCTATCGTTGCTAAAAAAGATTGGATTGGATGATGGATAATGACCCACAATCTTGAACGTGTTTTCATTAAAACTCCTTTCCGAAATATAATGCCTGTTTTATATTGCTATTATTTATTATAGTACAGCATTGACCGTATTTCAACGAAATAAAAAAAGACTACAAAAAGAAAATGAAAAAGACTATTATTTTAGGCAGAGTACCACGCCCAACCTACGGATTGGACGTGGGTGAATGCCTCTAATTTTTTTGCTTTTGAATATATTGCTTGACTGCTTGTACGGAACGATCACTAACAGAACCTATAAAATAACTCAAACTCCAAAAATAA
>CBCTVZ010000038.1:0-20284 GCA_965150505.1 uncultured Robinsoniella sp.
GCAAAAAGAGGGATGTGAAAAAACTCAATCGAGTTTTTTCACATCCCCATTTTTTTTGATCTCAAGGTATTTTTTCAGAAATCATATTACCTTTAGGCGGACCGTTCACCATATGAAAAAGAAATGGAAAATAAAAGAAATAAAAAATGTGAAAAATAACTAAAAAATAAAAAAATAATTTAGGAAATAAGTCAATATACAATAAGAAAAGAAAGTGCTAGTATAGGATATATAGAAAATATGTGAGATATACAAGATATATTGTGATTAAATTAGTCAAAATGTTGAAATATTTCAGAAAGGTAAGGCGGAGATGTTTCTGGAAATTTGAAACGGGTTTCAAATGAAATTAGAATAAAATGGCAAAAAATAATCAAAATATGGTTGTATATCGCAACAAAACAGTGATATGGTGTATTTCTTTCTTGCGGGGGGAAGAACAAAAAAATGAAACCGGTTTCAGATACGGGGGATTTTGCTGAAATTTATGAAACCGATTTCAAAAATAACAGAAAGGAAAGCTGGACGTAAAGAGGAGATCAACCGACACTGCACTCTGAAAACTTAAATTACAGGAGGATATGAGTATGAAGAAAAAATTATTATCCATGTTACTTGCAGCAGGAATGATGACGAGTGTTTTTGCACCAGCAGTTGTGAATGCAGAAGAAACACAGGCAGATGCGCCGATTAAGAGAGCCATTCTCGATACCGATATGGGATACTTAAACGATGACGCGATTGTAATGTTTATGCTTAGTCAGGCTGATAGCCTTGGACTGTGTGACTTTTTAGGTGTGACAACAGTAGGGGGAAATTCATGGGTTGCATCTGGAACAACAGCAGCTCTTCGTCAGCTGGAATTGATAGGACGTGAGGATATTCCAGTATATATGGGATGCGATGTACCTTTGATGGGATTCAGAAATATGGAAGCAGAGAGCCAGATCTGGGGAATGCCGGAGTACAGCGGCGCTTATTGGGATTTCTCAACAGGAACATTTTGTGATGTATCAAAACGCCCGACAGATTATCTGAATCTTCCGACAGAACCACGTTATGGCTATGCAGAAACACCGGCACAGGATGAACATGCGATTGATTTCATCATTGAACAGGTTCACAAATATCCAGGAGAAGTTACGATCTTTGTGATCGGAGCAGGTACAAATATGGCTCTGGCAGTACGAAAAGATCCTACCATCGTGGAAGACGCAGCAGGCATTATCTATATGGGAGGAGCAGTAGACATTCCTGGAAACTCCAGCCCTTCAGCAGAGTTTAACTGGTACTATGACCCAGAAGGAATCAAAGTTTGCCTCAACTCAGAGTGGAAAGATCAGCTCATTGTTCCGAATGACGTTGCAGAGGCAGTATTCTATACAAAAGAGCAGTATGACCGCATTGCAGAGAAACAGGGTAATGAGATTTCAAAGCTGATTGTAGAAGGTCAGGCATCAAGATTTGAGAAAAATCCAGATGCTTCCAGTTTTGTATGGGATGCTATCACAGCGGCAGTATGGCTGGAACCTGAAATTGCAACGGATATTCAGGAGAGATATGTGGATGTAGATACATCATATGGTCCAGACTATGGACGTGTAATCAGCTGGTGGACATCGAGAAACCGCGATGTAGAAAAAGCAGAAGGAATGCCATACGGAGTACAGAAATGCGACGTATTATTTGATATTGACAGAGAAGCATTCTGGGATTTCTATGTTGACATTCTGACAACAGAAGTAGAATAAAAACATACAAATGAGAAGGGAGATGCACTTATCATGAGAAAAAAATTGTTATCAATGGTGCTTACAGCAGGGTTAGCAGGAACTTTATTGACACCGGCAACGGCTTTTGCAGCGCTAGAAGATTATGACATTGTGACGACAGCAGAGGAAAACAAAGTTATTTTTGACTGCGATATGGGATATTTAAATGATGATGCTTATTGTATGTTTATTCTGGCACAGGCAGATGCGGCTGGCTGGATTGATTTACTGGGCGTGACATCCGTAGGCGGAAATGAAATCTGTGCAACTGGTGTAAATGCAATCTTAAACCAGCTTGAAGCAATCGAGCGCACCGATATTCCTGTATATATTGGAACGGATGTGCCGATTATGGGATTCCGTGATCTGCAAAGCGATCAGGCGCTGACAGGCGGATTCCAGTGGACAGGCGGATATCGTGAGCTGGGAAGTTATGTCGATCCGACAAGCTATCATGATTTGGGAGAACTTTTGAATGAATCCTGGGGATATTCAAAGACAGAAGCAAAGACGGACATGAATGCAGCGGAATTTATGATTCAGCAAGTTCATGAAAATCCTGGAAAAGTAACGATTTTTGCAGTCGGAGCATGTACAAACGTAGCGCTTGCATGTATGATGGACCCTACATTTGCAGAGAATACAGCAGGCATCATTTACATGGGCGGCGCGATTGACGTTCCTGGAAATGCCAATGTAGAAGGTGAGTTTAACTGGTTCTATGATCCGGAATCCGTTCAGATCTGTCTGAATAATGATTTTCCATATCAGGTTGTAGTTCCTCACGATATTGCTCCTAAAGTTCCGATCAAAAAAGACGTATTTGATATGATGGCCGAGAAAAATAATACGCTGATTACGCAATTATTTATGGATCGTGTATATGACAGCTATCTTGAAAATCCAACACAGAGCAGTTATTGCTGGGATGCCATTACAGCAGGTATCTTCCTTTGTCCTGATTTGATCACAGAGACAGAATTCCGTGATATGGCGATTGATTGCAACAGCACAAGCTACAGCTATGCAAATGCAGCAACATGGGCAACAGGCGAAGGGCCTTATAAATCAAAGAATGTTCAGATTGTATTTAATATTGATAGAGATGAATTTTGGACATTTGTTACAGATCTTTATGGAACACAATTTTAAGTAAGGGAGGAATTGTGATGAAAAAAATAGTAGCAATGCTGGCAATGGCTTCTATGCTCGCTGGATCATGCAGCGTGATGGCAGCAGAACCTGAGGTGACAACACAAGAAGCGGCTTCTAGCGAGGAACGCAATTATAGTCCTGAGTCTGGAACTGGCTGGATGTGTGGAGAGATAAATGGAGAATCAGTTGAATTTGAATTTACAGGCATCGGAAAAGGACTGACAGGAAATACATATAATTTTCAATCAGAAGAATATGATCTGGCTGTCACTTTTAATAAGGATCTGGAAGTAGACAAAGAGATGAAAGAAAACAGTATCATTCAGATTGAAATTATGAGTCACAATGAAGCAACCTCCGGATATTATTTCGCAAAGAAAACCGTAAAGAAAGATGTAGATAGTACGGTGACATTGCTTCAGAAGACAGAAGAAGGGCTGATGCAGGGAGAATTTGAAGTTACATTGCTATCAGCAGATCGCTATGTGGGCGATACAAGACCTGGCATTCTCCCAGAATTGAAAATTTCTGCCGGAGAGTTCTGTTTCTGTGAATAAAAGAATGGAAATGATCTAAAGTGTTTACTAAAATGAGCCGTAAATCCCCTTGCTTTGGCAATGGGGATTTATAGCTCTTATAATTTTGCAAAAAGAGATCTGCTATGGATTGCATTAGAGAAATCACAGTAATATCATATAGGTATGGAATAAAAACGAAGCGCAGCGCAGTCTATTTTTGCAAATATCATGTGAAAGGAAAAGCAGAAAAAGGCGTAGATGAGATCTGCAAGGATCAGACAGACTGCGTAAAAAATGGCATATCCTGTGAGAAGAAATGGAAAATATCAAGAAGGGATGGGTGGAATAGGATGAAAAAAAGAAACTTTGTAATGACGATGATAGGAATGGCAGCAGTATTTGGAATGACTGCAGGAACTGTCTCAGCGCAAGAGCAAACGTCTTATGTGCAGTATGAAGAGGCTTGGCCTGAACCAGGTCAGGAGATCGCTAATGTCATCTATGATACGGATATTGCGGATGATGTAGATGATGCTGGAGGACTTGCAATGCTCCATGCTTATGCGGATGAAGGAAAGGCAAATTTGCTGGCTGTTGTTGCTGACAGTTCCTGTATTTATGGCGTTTCCTGTGCCGAGGCAATCAATATTTATTACGGTCGCCCAGATATTCCTGTGGGAACTTATAAGGGAGATTCTATCGTGACTCCTGAAAGCTACACCTACTGTAAACCGGTAACCATGAAATATCAGACCACCTTACGGGATGGAAATGATGCAAGAGATGCGGTAGACGTGTATCGTGAAGTGCTGGCGGCTCAGCCAGATGGCAGTGTAACCATTATTTCTGTAGGATTTCTTACAAATTTGACGGAACTTTTAAATTCAGAGCCGGATGAATACAGTGATCTAAATGGTGTGGAATTAGTTCGTCAAAAAGTAAAACTTGTAAGCTGTATGGGCGGAAACTTTCAGGATTTTAACTCAGCCGAATATAATTTCAGCTGTGATCCGGTCGCAGCGCAGCTCGTAGTAGAAAAATGTCCTGTTCCAATTATGTTCAGCGGTTTTGAGATCGGAATTAATCTGGATGCCGGTGAACGCAGATATGAAATGGCAGAGGATGATCCGGTACGTTTAAGCTATGACCTGTATCTGACAGATGATACGGGGCTGGCAACTCGATGGAGCTGGGATCTTTCAGCAGTTCTTTACGGCGTAGAGGGTCTGGGAGATTATTGGTCCATGGAACGAGGAGATGTAACGGTCTTAGAAGATGGAAGAACTACTTTTGAGAAAAACGAAGAGACTGGATCACGAGCATTTCTTGTGCCAAAGGCAGACGTAACTGAGGTGGAGGCAAGACTGAATGAGGTCATGATTTCTGCGCAAAAAAACAACCCGAATGAGGAAAAAGTTGTTTGCTTGGAGGATAAGAACGGCAGAATGATGCGTTATGGAGCAAACGGTGAGACTTGGGCTATATGGGATAGCGATCAGCTGGTAAGCTATGCCAGCCAGCCGGGCGCTTACATGACACTGGATTTTGAAGGCGTTGGATTTGACATCTATGGTGGTGTAAATACAGATCAAGGTATGCTGTCAGTATATCTGGATGGTCAGGAGATTGCCGTCATTGATACTTATGCAGAAGAACGAGTTGCTAGTAAATGTCTATATTCTGCTAGGGAACTAGAGCCGGGAAAACATACTCTTAAATTGGTAGTTGCCGAAGAAAAAAATGCAGACAGTACAGACAGTATTGTACGCATCGATGCAATTAAACTTCACGAATAATAAAAAATGATGAAATAAATAATGCCTGCGGTTTGAAGAATTATTTGACCGCAGGCATTATTTATTTTTTTAGGCTCTTTGTCAAGGGTTGGGGTAAATATGATACAGAATCATGAACTTTTTTGGGGAGGGGTAATTGA
This sequence comes from uncultured Robinsoniella sp., assembly GCA_965150505.1. Taxonomy (GTDB): domain Bacteria; phylum Bacillota; class Clostridia; order Lachnospirales; family Lachnospiraceae; genus JAGZHZ01. The sequence goes on from CBCTVZ010000038.1 coordinate 5,382, forward strand.
TATCCATGGCTTGTTTTTTAAATTAAAATATGGTTTAATTAAAAGCAACGCGTGTTTGGAGATTCTAAAAATTATGCTTTTTCAGAAAAACTCATAATAAGTACCGGCACCATAAAAGCAAAAATCTCCAAATAATCTTATACGAAAATGGAGAGAAAACATATGGTTCTTTTGCGAGATATTGCGAAACTTGCTGGTGTATCCCCTTCGACGGTATCACGAGTAATTAACCATTCAGCTGAAGTGGCAGAGGAGAAGAGACAAAGAGTACTAGAGGTAATAAAAGAAACGGGGTTTGTACCGAATGATTTGGCGAGAGCCTTTTATAATAACAGCGCAAAGATTATTGGAGTCATTTTTCCAGATATCAGCAATCCTTTTTTTAATGATGTGGTGAATGCGATTGAAAAAGAGATTTATAGTCAGGGATATCGAATGATGATCTTTTTTGCGAATGATGAAACGGAAAAATTAAGATCTGTCATAAATATATTGGAGATGCTGCAGGCAGAAGGAATTATTTTGATGTCAAATGCGGAAGATCTTCAGGAGGCTTTTAAAAACAGTACAACGCCGGTCGTTGCTTTTGACCGTGAAGCAAAGACAAACAGAGAATTTTTGTATATCCATTCTGATAATCGTGAGGGAGGAAGAATTGCGACAGAATATATGATTCAATGCGGTTGCAAAAATTTGATTCATGTGAGAGGTCCTCAGAGATTTTCAACAGCCAGAGAGCGGTTTGCAGGGTATCGCGAGATCTGTAATATGTATCAGATCGAACCAAAAAGTTTTGAGGTGGAATATACTTTTGAGGCAGGAAAAGAAGCAGGGCGTGAAATTTTAAAATCTTATCCTGAAGTGGATGGAATCATAGCGGCAAATGATATTGTAGCGGCGGCAATTATGAAAGAGCTTCAGCGCAGCGGGAAAAAAATTCCGGAAGAGGTACAGATCATAGGATTTGATGATATTATTCTTTCACAGATTTTGACTCCTGAACTGACAACGATAAGACAGCAGGTAAGTGAGATGGGAAAAGCAGCAGTTCAGGCCATTATTGATTATAAAGATGAAAAAGAAAAACATGGAGAAATTATTTTTTCTGTAGATCTGGTAAAGCGAGAATCGACCAAAGAGAAAATAGAAGATAAAAAATCCAGAAAGACAGATGAGGCTCTCCCAGTATCTGATTGCCAAGATGAAAGCGTATGTTCAAAAAAACAAACATATGATCGGAATTTTTCTGGGGGGGGGTATCCTCTACTATAGGTATGAAAAAAATGTAATTCATAAATGAAATTTTTTTATAAAATAATAGCCACAAATCTTACTATCTTTAGGTGGTGGGGAACTTACCATGGGTTTTTGCCACGAACTTTAGGTGGGGAGCTTTTTTCGCAGAAAATAAAAGATAAAAAATATTAAAATAACATGAAAGTATGCTCGATTTTTTTAAGACGTTAAATCGTTTTTTTTTAAATCGAGCATATTTTTTTATGATAAATATAAAAAAATTGGAAAACAAACACAAACTTATCACAGACTTATCAAAAAGATTTCACATATATTTTTTAAGATTTTTTATAAAATATCAATATGAAACAGAGGAGTGGTAATGTGATTGAGGTCAGAAACCTTGTAAAGCGATATGGCAATCATACGGCGGTTGATCATTTGAGTTTTACAGTAGAAAAAGGTCAGATTTATGGTTTTTTAGGTCCGAATGGAGCGGGAAAATCAACAACAATGAATATCATGACAGGATATCTTGGAGCAACAGAAGGAGAAGTTTTGATTAATGGTCATAACATTTTAGAAGAGCCAGAAAAAGCAAAACAAAGTATAGGATATTTGCCAGAAATTCCACCGCTTTATACCGATATGAAGGTGGGAGAATATTTAAAATTTGTAGCAGAACTCAAAAAAATTGAACGTGACAAACAGAAAGGAGAGATTGAGAAAGTTCTCGAGATGACAAAACTTCAGGATGTTCAAAACAGATTAATCCGTAATTTGTCAAAGGGATATCGACAGAGAGTAGGTCTCGCCCAAGCAATCATAGGATTTCCTGATATTATTATTTTAGATGAGCCGACAGTTGGTCTTGATCCAAAACAGATTATTGAGATTCGAGAATTAATTAAAGAATTGGCGAAAGAACATACTGTTATCTTAAGTTCTCATATCTTAGCGGAGATCAGCGCGGTATGCGACCATATTATGATTATTTCAAATGGAAAATTGATTGCAAGCGATACGCCTGAAAATCTGGAACTACAAATGGCAGATGCCGGAACTTTATATTTAGAGATAAAGGCAGAAAAAGAAAAGATTTTGAAACTTCTATCTGATCTACAAGGGCTTGGAAAATGGACGGTGGAAGAAAAGGCAGACTCCTGTATCGTTACGATTCAGGAGGGAGAAAACAGAGATCCGAGAGAAACTTTATTTTATGCGTGCGCACAGGAAAGATACCCCATCTTGATGATGCAGTATAAAAAAGCATCTCTGGAAGAAGTCTTCCTTGAACTGACAGAAGCGACTAAAAAAGGGACAGAAAAACAAAAATATCCTCGTCGCTTAAGGAAGTCTGGAATGAAAAAAGAGCAGGTTGCAGAGGAGGAAGACAGAGATGAAAGCAGTTTATAAAAGAGAATTAAAGTCTTATTTTGATTCTATGATAGGATATATTTTTATAGCTTTTCTGGTAGCTATGAACGGAATTTATTTTCTCTATTACAATATGCTGGTGGGTTATCCGTATTATTCTTACGTCCTAGGAGCAATGGAATTTATTATTTTGATGGCTATTCCAGTTCTCACAATGAAATGTCTTTCGGATGAAAGAAAAAGCAAGACAGATCAACTTTTATTGACCTCCCCGATCAGTCTTCCTAAAATTATTTTGGGAAAATATATGGCGATGGAAACCGTTTTTGCAATTCCAATGGCAATTTTTTGTCTTTGCCCTTTGATCATTAAGGCAAATGGAACAGCATATCTGCGGGAAGACTTTGCAAGTATTTTTGCATTTTTTATGATGGGAAGTGTGTTTATTGCGATTGGAATGTTCATATCTTCTCTGACGGAAAGTCAGATTATTTCAGCAGTAGGAACATTTGGAATTGTTCTAGTGATCTATTTATGGCCAGGTATTTCTAATATGTTGCCAACATTTTTGACGGATAATTTTATGACAGATCTGCTGCCAAATTATACGGTGACAGGTATTATGGATAATTTTACTTCCTACCATTTATTTGATATTGGCGGATTGGTTTTTTATGTATCGTTAATCTTTTTATTTCTATTTTTCACTATTCAGTCCGTGCAAAAAAGACGATGGAGTTAGGAGGAAAGCAGCGTGGAAAATTCAAATAAAACAAAGAAAAAAGCAAGTATAAAATGGAAAAATGGTTCATACAGTATCGGAATTATTGCTGTAATGATTGTGATTGTAGTTGTTATAAATCTGATTGTAGAAAAGTTGCCTTCAAATATAAAAGAAATTGATATCAGTACAAATCAGATCTATTCTATAGGAGATACGACAAAAGAAGTATTAAATAATCTGGATCAAGATGTAGAAATTGTTCTTTTGTCAGAAGAAAAAAATATAGATCAAAGAATAGAACAACTGATTGATCATTATGTATCGGAATCAAAACATATCACGAAAAAAGTGATTGATCCTGTTCTGCATCCTTCGGCTCTGACTGAGTACGATACAACGGCAAACAATATTGTAGTGAAATGTGAAGCGACAGGAAAACAGAGAGTGATTGGCTTAAATGAAATGATTCTGTACGATCAGATGGCATATTATTATTATGGACAATATAAAGAGACAGAATTTGATGGAGAAGGGCAGATCACAAGCGCTGTTTCCTATGTTTCTCAAGAAGAGGGGAATAAATTATATACAACGGAAGGTCACGGAGAGACCGATTTCTCAGAAACAATAACAGATTTGATCAGCAAGGGAAATATAGAGAAAGCTTCTGTAAATCTGTTGACAGAGGGAAAAATACCAGATGACTGTGATCTGCTGGCGATCTATCAGCCGGAGAGCGATCTTGCAGATGACGAAAAAGAAATCATTTTATCCTATCTGCAAAGTGGCGGAAAAGCGATGATTATTTTAGGATCTCAGACAGAAAAACTTCCAAATTTGGAGGCTGTAATGGAGCAGTATGGATTAAAGATGGAAGATGGATATATCGCAGATACCCAGAGATTTTATCAAAATAGTTATTACAATATTTTCCCTGTGCTTGACACGACAAGTGAAGTCAACAGTGGAATAGGGGAAGACAGCCTTGCTTTGGTAATCAACGCAAGAGGTATGACAGTAGAGGAAGAACTTCGAGAAGGATTGAGTGTAGAAGGCTTTATGAGCACGTCTGAATCAGGATATGCCGTTGATGAGAATGGAAATAAAGTGCAGGGAACGTATCTGCTAGGAGCAGTTGCGGAGGAAGAGATTCAAAATGCGACAGCAGGTGATGCAACGCCATCTGATGCAGAAAAAGATTCAGAAAATAAAGCGCGGTTGACTGTGATCAGTGCGGGAAGCTTAATTCAGTCTCAGATTACAGATTCATTTACAAATCTTGCTAACACAGAGATTTTTATGAATGCAGTGACATCAAACTTTGAGGAGACAGAAAATATTTCAATTCCGACAAAGAGTTTGGAGATCACATATAATACGGTGAAAAATCCAAATACATGGGGAATGATTTTTATTGGTGTGATTCCAGTTGGATTAATCGCGATTGGATTGATGATCTGGATTAGAAGAAAAAGAGCATAGGGGGAAGGAGAGATGAGTAAAAAGAAAAATTTAATTACATTATTGGCTGTACTTGCAGTGTTAGCAGCGGCATATTTTGGAGTGACGGCTTACAGCGATTATGCGTCGCAAAAAAAAGAAGAGAAAGCACAGGCAGAGTCGGAAGAAAATAGGATTTGGATTACAGATTTAGATGAAGTAAAAGAAATCTCTTATGATAATGGGAACGAAAAACTTACTTTTATAAAAGAAGATGAGGAATGGAAATATCAAGAAGCAGAGGATTTTCCATTGGAACAGTCATATCTGACTGCTCTGGAAGAGACTGTTTCTCATCTGGAAGCAACGAGAAAATTAGAAGGAGGAGATGAACTCGAAGCATATGGCTTAGAAGAACCACAGGCTACTGTGGAAGTGACGGATGAAGAGGGAAACAAAACGACCTTAAATATTGGAAATAGTGTAGAAAGTGAGTATTATCTTTTAAAAGAGGGGGAAGAAATTCCCTATACAATAGGATCTTCTCTCTACAACGAAATTCAGAATGATCTGTATGATATGATTCAAATAGAAGAAATTCCTGATGTGACAGAAGAAAATATTTTATCTGTGGAAATTAAGAATGAAACAGATCATTATCTCTTAGAAAAAACAGAAATAACATCTGCTTCGTCGGCAGACGCTACGCAAGAAAATGCAGAAGACGAAACGGAAAAAGAGTATGAATGGTATCTGAAAGAGGACGATAAAAAGACAAAAATTTCAAATGAATCGCTTTGCGATACGTTGCTCAGCAATCTGTATGGATTATCATTTGAAAGCTGCGAGAATTATAAAGGTGACGAAACACAATTAAAAGAAGCAGGACTGGATGAAGAAAAGATATCATTTACAGTGAAATATGAAGAGGAGGATGGAAAAAAGGCAGAATATACCGTAATAGTTGGCAAGAAAAAGACATCGGAAGGAGACGGAACTTCTGGATATTATGGAAGATTAAGCACTTCAAAGGCAATCAATATTTTGAACGAGACAGTAGTTGAAAATATTACGGGACATAAAGTGAATGAATTTTTAAATAGTACAGAAAAATAAAAAAGAGTGAACCGACCTTTTAATCGTTAGAGTTTTAAGTCTGACTTTTGAGATCGGTTCATTTTTTTACTTGTTTTTATTTTTTTATATATTTTAGAGAGGAACGTATATCATTGTATCTGGACTTTCCAATAGGAATTTTTACATTGTTAGAAGTTAGCGCATAATAACGTCGAATTTCAGTGATATATAATGGATTGACAAGCCAACTTTTATGAATTTGCATTAAAAATGGAAGTTTTTCAAAAAGCTGACTGAGTGTCTGACGGACGTCAAAAAATCCATTGACAGTATAAACTGTTGCAATGCGATAATTTATATGAATATAAATTACTTCAGAAGGAGCAATGTAGTGGATATTGCCATTGATATCTTTCAGCATAAGACGGTTTTGAAAAGAGTTTTTTTGTTTCTCTACATTTTGCATATATTCAAACCAGCGTTTATGCTCTTTTTTTGGATTTTGAATGTTTCCTTCTAATGGAACGTCTCTTGCCATCGTACAATGAAGATGTAAAAGCTTAAAATCTTGTTCTGTGTATTTCCAGACAAAAGTAGCGCGCTGCCTTGTATAAAGATAAGTAGTTTCATCTTTCCATGCGGCAGCAGAAAAACAGCCATGGACAATCCATAAATCTTTGCCATGAAATAAGATATTATATTCTTCATCAAATACTTGGGCGGAGATTTCATTTTGTTCTTCTTTTGTAATTTTCAAAAATTGTTCAATTCCTTTTGTATATTGAAATTCATAAGAACCGATCCAGACAAATTCGGGATCTAAAAGTTTTACAAAGCCATCAATATCTCTATCAAAATATAAATGAAAAACCAATCCAGATTTTTCAACTAAAAGTTGATTTAGATCTTTCGTATTTTTTGAATATTTTTTTGGCATAAATAAAATCCTTTCCTTTATTTTTATCAAAAAATGTTGTTTTAAGAAGTAAGCAGTAAATAAAAAATATACTAATTTTTTTATTCTATATTATATCAAAATTAATCTTTCCTATAAAGGACGAGTTTTTCCTGTTAAGGAAGTTAAGATTGATAAATAAAGGAAAAAAGTCTATAGTAATATAAAAAATATTTTTCTCCTCTTAAATAAAAAAATAAGGGAGCATTTTTATATAGGCATCTCAGTATGAAAATACTTTTGTTTTATATAATAAAGAAAAAATACAAAATTATCTGATAATTATAGAAAAACAAAAAAGAAGAAAGAAATTGTGCGGGGGGGGGGGGGGTAAAATATGATATAATAAAATGCATATATATATTTTTTAAGATTTTTTTTAAGAAGGGAAAAGGAATGGAATCTGGTCTGAAAGAAAAAGTATGTAGAATAGGAATTTGCGATAAAGATGCTTTAGAGATTCAGAACTATACAAATTTTTTTAATCAGTGGCTGAATCAAAACAGAGAATCCTATCCAAATTTGAAATTTGAAATCTATGGTTTTTTGAGTGGAGTGGAGGTATTTGATTATTTAGATCATGCTGCAAATACACTTCAGATTCTGTTTCAGGATATTAAGATGAAAAAAAATGGAGGAATTCAGACAGCAGAGGAAATATTAGACAGAAACAAAAAAGCGATCTTAATATTTTTGACAGATTATATTCAAGACACGATAGAAGGTGAAATGTGGGGCAACAGCTTTTTTTGCGCCAAGAGAGATTTAAACGAATGGATGCCTAAAATCATTCATTATTTAGGATATTTTCAAAAACAGAAGGAAAGAAAAAATTTTGAGTGGGAATGGAGACAGACGAAAAAAAGTCTTCCCATAAAAAATATTTTGTATTGCGAAAGAGAATTGCGTGTGACGCATATCTGGCATCAAGATGGAAAAGAAAAATGTGGATTGAAATTAAGTGAGATCGAAAGTATTTTAGATCAGAGCAGAGAAATATTTTGCAGATGTCATAATAGTTTTTTGGTGAATCTACATCATGTGAGCGGAATAAAAGGAAATAATTTATATATGGAAAATGAATTGATTATTCCAATCAGCCGTTCTCATAAGAAAGAGACGTTAGAAAAATATAATATTTGGATAAAAGATAGGATATAAATAAAGGAATGGAGTTGAAAAATGAAGACAATGAAAAGAATACTCAGGTCGCTGTTGGGCAGTATGATGCTGATTCTGCTTTCAGCATTTATTGTGATGCCTCAAGATGTGCGCGCAGAGGGAGAAGCGCTTCGAGTGGAAGTTTTGGATGTGGGTCAGGGAAATGCGATCTTGCTTGAATCACAAGGACACTATGTTTTAATTGACGGCGGAGATAGAGAGACGTCTTCTTTTGTTGTCAGCTATCTGAAAGATCAGGGAATAGACACCTTTGATTACGTTGTGGTATCTCATTTTGATTCCGATCATTTAGCTGGGGTGATTGGTGTTCTGCATCAATTTGGTGTAAATCAGATTTTGACACCGAATTATGAAGGAGATACGAAATTGTACCAGTCTTTTCAGGAAGCAGTCAGACAGTATCAGGTGATGGAAATTCATCCGGAACAGGAAGAAATCTATTCTTTTGGAACGGCTGAGATGGAGATTTTAGGACCGGTCTATTATGGACACAGCGATGAGAATGAAGATTCGATCTGTATCCGTGTGACAAATGGAGCAAACAGTTTTTTGATCTGTGGTGATATTGGGGAAGATACGGAGACAGAACTGGTACATACCGGTGTCGATGTAAGCGCTGAAGTATATCTTTTAAATCATCACGGTTCTAACACATCCAGTACACAAGAATTTCTTGATCTTGTACAACCTTCCTATGCGGTGATCAGTTGCGGAGAGGGAAATTCCTATGGTCATCCAGGAAAAGAGACAATGGGAAGAATAAAAAATTTGGGGATTCCAGTCTATAGAACAGACCGACAGGGAATTATTCGAGTCGAAAGTGACGGAACACAGTTATTTTGGGAGCAAGAACCATGCAATGATTTTATGGCGGGAGAGTTTCAGGAGGAGACAGAACAGACAGGGACAGGTCAGGAAAACTGGTATCTGTTAAACATAAGATCTATGAAATTTCATCTGCCTTCATGCAACGCAGCAAGCAGAATGAAAGAGAAAAATCGGCGGGAATATGTAGGAAGCAGAGAAGAATTGATTCAGCAAGGATACAGTCCATGCGGAACGTGTAATCCGTAAGAAAAAAGAAAGACGGCAGATATTCAGAAAAAATGGATATCTGCCGTTTTCATCTAAGAAAATTTTCTTAGATCAGGGGAAAAATTTCCCTAATGAATCGTGATGATATAATTGCTGTTAAAGGTTTCGTGTGACGGCAGTTTGATAATATTTTCTTTTTTGGAGATATCCTCTGTAAATCCAAAATCATCACAGCGGCCAATCCATGGTTCAAGACAGATATAAGGAGCATTAGGCAATGACCAGATTCCGAAATTTGGAAATCCTTTACAAGACATTGAAATATAAGGCGTGCCATCTGGATATCCGATACCAACCCAGTCAAATTGGCTGTCATCAAAAATCAGCGCGTCATTGTCAAACATATTAGAAGTAATAGCAGCACGACCATGATCGAGTGGAAGAGAATATACTTTTTCTTTGACAGCCGTTCCGCTGTTTGGCTCAATTAAAAGATAATCGAGGTGATCGGATGAGGTTTGAAACAGCAGACAGTAATCGGTCTGTTTTGTATCTGGCAGAATCGGAACACGAAAAGCAGGATGACCTCCGATTGTAAAATACATGATATCTTGATTTGGATTTTCCACTTGCCATGTAACCGTAATATTTTTTCCAGACAGACTGTGCGTGACAGTGAGAGAAAAATCAAATGGGAAATAGGATCTTGTGTCATTGTCGGCAATAAGGCGATGTGTGACAGAATACTCTGTCTTTGCAACACAAGAAAAATCCATATCGCGTGCAAATCCATGCTGATGTGTCGGGAATACTTTTCCATTATAATGACATTCATTATTGAAATGTTTTCCTACATGAGGAAATAAGATCGGGGCGTGGCGATTCCAGAAAGCAGGATCAGCCTGCCATAAAACTTCACGATCATTTTCTTTGTCATAAATGCTGATCAGTTCCGCACCGTGATCTGAGACGGTGATGGAGAGCGCATTGTTTTCAATCGTATGCGTCATAAAAAAACCTCCTGTTTCATAATTGATACTTTTATTTTAACACAGATTTTTCGCAATGGGGAAATGCGTTGAAGAAAAAGTAAAATTCTGATATGATGAGAAAATACGAAAACAATCAAAAGATAAGGAAATGGAGGAAAAAGAAATGAGGATTAAAAAAGAAGACTGGTTTACAATTCCAAATATTATGGGTTATATCAGAATTTTATTGATTCCTGTGTTTGCATGGGTTTATCTTCATGCTGAATCGCAGCGTGATTATTATATCGCGGCAGGGATTATTGCGCTTTCTGGGCTGACAGATTTATTTGATGGAAAAATAGCGAGAAAATTTAATATGGTGACAGAACTTGGAAAATTTCTAGATCCTCTGGCTGACAAGCTCACGCTTGGAACTTTAATTTTATGTATGAGTATGCGGTTTGATGCAATGAAAGCTTTAATCGTATTATTTTTAGTGAAAGAAGGCTTTATGGGTGTCATGGGAGGACTGATGCTTTGGCATAACGGAAGAAAATTAGATGGAGCAAAATGGTTTGGAAAAGTCTGTACCGCGTTTTCTTATGTAACGGTCTTTTTGCTGATGCTGTTTCCAAACCTTTCTGCAGGAGTTGAAAATGGAATGATCATTGCCTGCGGAATCATCATGGCAGGAACAATGCTTTTATATATAAAAGTATTTTATGAAATGTGGAAATTAGATCGAGAATCATAATGAAAAAACCTTCTCTGACATTTGACGTATGAAGATCATATGAGTTATGTCAGGGAAGGTTTTTTGTTTATTTTTTATTCGTCCCATCCATCCGTAAAACGGATATTTACTGAAATATTGCGCACAATATCTCCTTCTTGAAGAATCATATCGCTTTCATCTGATATAGAAGGAAGAGTGCCTTCCTCATCCAGTTCCACAGAAATCCAGTTATAGGCAGCGTCATTTGCGTTGTCAATGGCTTCGTCTAAAGTGTCGCCTTCTGCATAACAGCATTCAAGATCTGGAAAGAATGCCTTAAATGTTCCGGATTCTGTTTTTCTAAAAACAGCAGGATATATAAATTTCATGGTCTTCTCCTTTTTTTATAAATAATAGAAATATAGACGGAAATTTTATCGGATCTCCCATAAAAATCCGTTCATTTCCGCTTTATTATATCTATTTTTTTTGCAGAAAACAAGGAGAGTGTGGTAAAATATAAAAAATAAAAAAATAAGGGGGAATTTTTATGGCGATTGTAAAAGAAGGACCAACATTAGAATTGATCTGGAACATTATAAGGGGCAGAACAGAAGGCATCAGCAAAGTGACATTTTTTCCGCAAAAACAGGATTTCCCAGAGGAAATTCCGTATGAACAGCCACTTTTGCGTTCAACGCCAGAAAAAGAGGGGATCTCTTCTGCTCGAATCCGAGAAATGCTGTATGCGTTATCACAAAGAAAAACACTCCATCTTCATAGCGTAATGGTTTTAAGAAATGGAAAAGTAATCGGAGAGACGAGCTTTTATCCATATCAGAAAGAATTATGGCATGCGTCATATTCTATGGGAAAAAGCGTAGTGTCCATGGCAATCGGATTTTTAATTCAGGAGGAAAAAATTACGCTGGATACAAAGATTGTAGATCTGTTTAAAAAAGATCTCAATTTTATCAGTATGTTAAAATTGAAAAATTTGACGGTGCGCCATCTTTTGACCATGACAAGCGGTGTTGCGTTTAATGAGACAGGGGCGATATCGGGTGATGATTGGATCAAAAGTTTTTTGGAAGCGCCAATGCACCATGAGGCAGGAGAGTTTTTTGAATATAACAGTATGAATACGTATATACTGTCTGCGATTGTGACAGAAGTGACAGGGGAGACGCTTGTGGATTATCTGAGACCTCGCTTATTTGAACCGCTTGGAATTACAAGAATTTTTTGGGAAAAATGTCCGAGAGGAATCAATAAAGGAGGATGGGGACTGTTTTTGAGCATTGAGGATATGGCGAAGTTAGGACAGTTGTATCTTCAGAACGGTCAATGGAATGGAACGCAGCTTTTGTCAGAAGAATGGGTCAGAGAGTCTGTCACGAAAAAAGTAGAGCCGCCGGCTGATACAGGATTTGTTGGATATGGATATCAGATCTGGACAGGAAAAAGAGAACAGAGCTTTACCTTTAATGGAATGATGGGGCAGAATGTATTTGTATATCCAGATGTGCAGATGATTGTTGTGACAACGGGAGGAAATGAAGAATTTTTTAACAGCAATATAATGCAGGAGATTTTAGAATCTTATCTTCCAAACCCAGATGAGATACAAGAACAGCTTCCAGAAAATATCAAAGAATATCAGAAATTGAAAGATCTGGAGTGGAATCTGTCCAACCCAAATCATATAGGAAGAAAGATAAAAAGAGGAGGCTGGAAGAGAAAAAAAGAGAGCAATGATTTCTGGGTAAAAAAAGCAGAAAAATTAAATGGGAAAAGATATCAATTATCGGCTGCGTATATCGGTTTATTCCCCCTTATGGGACAAGTCTTTCATAACAATTATACAGAAGGAATAAAAGAGATTGGATTTGACCTCAAAGAAGGGGAATTGATTCTGTCTGTCTTAGAAGGCGGACAGGATAAAAAGATATGTCTGGGGATGGAAGAGGCAAAAGTTCAGAGTTTAAATCTGAATGGAGAAATTTATCGCATTGCAGCGGAAGGCAGATTTGGAATGAATGAGGATGGAACAGAGGTGCTGACGATTGTTCTTTCTTATTTGGAGGACGCTTTCAAGAGAATTTTAAAAGTCTTCTTTTATAAAGACAAGATACAATTACGCGCATCAGAGATTCCTGGAAAATCCATTATCTTGAATGGAATCTCTATGGTTACATCGGGAATGATGGATCATCCGATTCTGAAAAAGATACGGGAAAGAGGAAGCGTAGATATTATCCAACTGTTGATGGAAAACGCGATTGAGCCGAAAACAGAAGGAAGAGAAAAGGCAGATTTGCTGGAAAATACTGCTGAAAAATAGAAGAAAACAGGATTATAAAAAATTTATTGCTTTTTATAGAGTAAGTGTGTATAATCAGAATAGAAAAGGTTGGATTTTCTTAAATTAACGAAGAAAGAGGTAGTTGAAGATGGCAAAAATTGATTTAACTAAGTATGGTATTACCGGAACAACAGAGATTGTATATAATCCTTCTTATGAGTTATTATTCGAAGAAGAAACAAAAACTGACCTGGAAGGATTTGAAAAAGGACAGGAAAGTGAACTTGGCGCAGTAAATGTTATGACTGGTATCTATACAGGTCGTTCGCCAAAAGATAAGTTCATTGTTATGGACGAAAACTCAAAAGACACTGTATGGTGGACTTCTGACGAATATAAAAATGATAACCATCCAGCATCCCAGGAAGCTTGGGATACAGTAAAAGCAATTGCATTAAAAGAACTTTCCAACAAGAGACTCTTCGTTGTAGACGCATTCTGCGGAGCAAATGAAGACACACGTATGGCAATTCGTTTTATCGTGGAAGTTGCATGGCAGGCACATTTCGTAAAGAATATGTTCATCCAGCCTACAGAGAAAGAACTTGAAAACTTTGAGCCAGATTTCGTTGTTTACAACGCTTCTAAAGCAAAAGTTGAAAACTACAAAGAATTAGGTCTGAACTCTGAGACAGCAGTTATGTTCAATATCACAAGCCGTGAGCAGGTTATCGTAAATACATGGTACGGCGGAGAAATGAAAAAAGGTATGTTCTCTATGATGAACTACTATCTGCCACTGAAAGGTATCGCTTCTATGCACTGTTCTGCAAACACAGATATGAACGGTGAGAACACAGCAATCTTCTTTGGTCTTTCCGGAACAGGAAAAACTACACTGTCTACAGATCCAAAACGTCTTCTGATCGGTGATGACGAACACGGATGGGATGACAATGGTGTGTTCAACTTTGAAGGCGGATGCTATGCAAAAGTTATCAACTTGGATAAAGAGTCTGAGCCAGATATCTACAATGCAATCAAGAGAAATGCTCTTCTTGAGAACGTAACATTAGATGCAGAAGGCAAAATCGACTTTACAGATAAGAGCGTAACAGAAAATACTCGTGTATCTTACCCAATCGATCACATCGAGAAAATCGTTCGCCCAGTTTCAGCAGCACCTGCAGCTAAGAATGTAATCTTCTTATCAGCAGACGCATTTGGTGTACTTCCTCCAGTATCTGTACTGACACCAGAACAGACACAGTACTACTTCCTGTCTGGTTTCACAGCTAAACTTGCTGGTACAGAGCGTGGAATTACAGAGCCAACACCTACATTCTCCGCATGTTTCGGACAGGCATTCCTTGAGCTGCATCCTACAAAATATGCAGAAGAACTGGTTAAGAGAATGGAAATGAGCGGTGCAAAAGCATACCTGGTAAATACAGGATGGAATGGAACAGGAAAACGTATCTCCATCAAAGATACTCGTGGTATCATCGATGCAATCCTGAACGGAGATATCTTAAACGCACCTACAAAGAAGATCCCATTCTTCAACTTTGAAGTTCCAACAGAACTTCCAGGTGTAGATACAAACATTCTGGATCCACGCAACACATACGCAGATGCTTCCGAATGGGAGACAAAAGCAAAAGATTTAGCACAGAGATTTATCAAAAACTTTGCTAAATATGAAGGAAACGAAGCAGGAAAAGCTTTAGTTCCAGCTGGACCACAGTTATAAGAAAAATACTTGTTTTAGAACAAGTCAAAAAAGAGCCGTATCCCATTTGTGGGATGCGGTTCTTCTTTTTTGTAAAAATTTTTGGTTCTTTGTCAAGGGTTGGGGTAAAATGTTTTTTCGAGACATCGGAACT
>CBCTVZ010000039.1:0-20273 GCA_965150505.1 uncultured Robinsoniella sp.
CATATTTTGATGTCGTGTGCATCTGAATCTGAAATGCGTTCAGAGAGATTGCCGGAACTCCCAAAGCTCCCATTGCCATTGCCATCAAAGCGGCTGAAGTCTGCTCTCCTGTTGTCAAGAGCATATCCATTTCTCTTTTTGAAGCAGATGGATTGATGTCTCGCGCTTTTGCAATCAGTTCATCTGTCATTTTTCCCATCGCAGACAGGACAACAACCACATCGTATCCTTTTTGATAATCTGCTATGCAGCGTCTTGCCACATTAAAAATTCGTTCCTTATTGGCAACGGATGTGCCGCCGAATTTTTTTACTATCAGCATTTTTTCCTCCTGTGACGCAGAGGACTTTTCTACCTTCTTCCATCCGTCTTATGCGAAATTCTATTTTATTTTAATGTATCTTTTTCATTCTGAAATAGATGGTCAATCAAAGTATAGCCCTCTGCAATATAATTTCCACTTTTTTTCGCATCTGCTTCATTATAAATCCAATTTTCGTGTTTTTCAACCGTATTATCATATAAAAGATATGGAACAGGATCGGATGTATGGGTGCGCACACAGATCGGAGTTGGATGATCTGGAAGAACTAAAAGACGATATTCCTCACCGGATTCATCCATCTTTTCTTTGACATATCGAATAACTCTGTCATCGAGATACTCAATCGCCTGAACTTTTCTCTCCACGCTTCCTTGATGTCCCATCTCATCCGGCGCTTCCACATGAATGTACGCAAAGTCAAATCCCTCATTTAACACGGCATCCACCGCCGCTTTTGCTTTTCCTTCATAGTTTGTATGAAGACCGCCGTTTGCGCCTTCCACAATAATATTTTTCATTCCAGCGCCGACTGCAATTCCCTTTAAAAGGTCTACCGCTGAGATCATAGCGCCTTTCTTATGATTTTTTTCTTCAAAGGAAGACAGAGATGGTTTTGTGCCTGCTCCCCAGAACCAACAGCTATTTGCCGGATTTAATCCTTTTTTTCTGCGTTCTATATTAATCGGATGATCTTTTAAAATCTCATAACTTCTAATCTGCATCTGACGCAAAATCGGATCATTTGGAAGATACGCTGTGATTTTCTGCGTCAAAATATCATGTGGCTGCGCCAAATCTACGACGCTTCCATGATTCCAGATCAGGCAATGGCGGTAACTCGTTCCCACATAAAACTGATACTGCTCATTTTCCAGTTCTTTCTTCACTGCATTCAGCAAAATCGCTGCATCTTCTGTGCTGATTTCATCAGAGCTGTGGTCGATCATCGTCTTTTCTTCGTACGCTTCCTCCTCTGAAAGGGTCACAAGATTACATCTGAGCGCAACATCCGTGTCTTTCATCGGAACTCCAATGCTCAGAGCTTCCAATGGAGAACGTCCCGAATAATATTTTTTCGGATCATATCCCAGTACCGCTAAGTTTGCGGTATCGCTTCCTGGTTTCATTCCCTCTGGAATCGTATGTACCAGACCAATCTCTGACTTTGGCGCAAGTTCGTCTAAAGTCTTTGTGACTGCATAGGAAAGCGGTGTCTTTCCTCCTAATGATTCAATCGGCTCATCCGCCATTCCATCCCCTAAAACTACAATATATTTCATTTTTTCCTCCTGTTCTGTGCTTTGACGCAGATAAATTCTGCCGCACTTTTTCTTAATCCCACAGTAAAAGTCTTTCGTATTTTCGCCTTATCTATAAAATTTCAAAAGTTCCCCACAAAATCAAAAAAATGTTTTTGTGGGGAACTTCCAAAGATTTTTCTTTTTTCAATTCATCTGATGTTTTTTGAAGATCCCGCCATTTTTTTACTCTGCACGACGAACACGAATCCAACTAAGCACACTGCCGAATTTTTCCTTTCTCTCTTCAAATTCTGCTTCCGTCATTTCCTCTGTGACAAAACCAAATTCCTGTGGCAATTCTTCCAGTACAATCGGTTTTACGCATCCAAATGCCTGTTCCACCTTCTCTAGCTCTGTCTGTGTTGTTCCGCACACACGCACAAAGAAGCGACTTTTTGATTTCTTCACATCAGCAAGCTCCAGACGTTCTTCACTCCAAGAAGCCATCACATTTCTGCCTTTATTTTTTGCCTCATCTATGATATCGCCTACCACTGCGCTTGCTGTCGGCAGTTTTCCTGCTCCGCTTCCATAAAACATCGCATCTCCCAGCATATTTCCATGAACGAAAATAGCATTAAATACGCCGTTTACGCTGTATAATGGATCTTCCTTATCCACTAAAACAGGGCAGACCATCGCATAGACATCTTCTCCTTCTCGTTTGCTGCTTGCCAGCAATTTGATCGAATGGTTCATTGCTTTTGCATATTTGATATCGGATAAAGAAATCTTTGTGATTCCTTCTGTATATACATCCTCAAAATTAACCTGTTTTCCAAATGCAAGGGAAGATAAGATCGCAATTTTACGGCACGCATCGTATCCTTCCACATCTGCTTCAGGATTTCTCTCCGCATATCCTTTTTCCTGTGCCTCTTTTAATACATCATCAAATTCTGCTCCTTCCTGAATCATCTTAGACAGAATATAGTTTGTCGTTCCGTTTAAGATACCAGTGATCTCATCAATTTGATCTCCTGTCAGAGAGGAATTTAACGGACGGATAATTGGAATCCCTCCACCACAGCTCGCCTCAAATAAATAATTGACCTTGTTCTCTTTTGCTGTCTTTAAAAGTTCTGCTCCATGTCTTGCCACCAATTCTTTGTTTGATGTGCATACGCTTTTCCCAGCCATCAAAGCTTTCTTTGTAAAGGTATACGCTGGTTCTACTCCGCCCATCACCTCTGCAACGACTTGAATTTCAGGATCATCTAAAATGATATTATAATCATGTACGATCTTCTCCTGAATCGGATCTTCTGGAAAATCCCGTAAATCCAGCACATATTTTACCTGAATTTCTTCACCTGTCTTTTTAGCGATACTGTTTTTATTTGTGTTAAGTACTTCCACTACTCCTGATCCTACTGTGCCATATCCTAATACTGCGATCTGAACCATTTTTCTTTTCACTCCCTAGCTAAAATTTTCAGGTACTGAACACCTGATTTCTCTTCAATTTTTTCAATCATCTGGGAAATATCTCCCGTGTTTGGCAAAACTTCCACACTCAATGTAAGGGAAGCTATTCCATTGATCGGAATACTCTGATGAATCGTCAAAATATTCGCTCTGAACTCTGCCACAATTTTTAATACATCTGATAACAAACCTGGTTCATCATCCATCTGTATCACAAAAGTGATTGTTTTTCCTTTTGCGTTTTGATGAAAAGGGAAAATATCATCTTTATATTTATAAAAAGAACTGCGACTGATTCCGGTGCGCTCTGTCGCTTCCTGCACCGTCTCCACCTTCTCTGATTCCAGAAGTCTTTTCGCCTCTACCACTTTTAAGAGAACTTCTGGAACTGCTTTTTGTTTTACAACAAAATATTTGCTTTTCTCTTCCATCTATATTCCTCCTCCGTGTTTGCACCAGAGATACATCTGTTTTCATAAGGAAGATCGTACCACATTTATTGCTTTCATGCAAGACTTTTTTCTCCCATAAGAAAGCTTAAAAACCAACGCTGCCGCCTCCATGATCTTCATTATTTTGATCTGCCTTGTCTGCCGCTGTATTTTCTGATGTCTCTTCACGCACAATCTTTCTTCTTGTCACGGTATGATGAATGAGATCATCATTCTGTCTTTTCAAAAAAAGTTCCGTATTTTCACGATAAGAAGAAGACAAATTTGGTTTTCTATTATACTTTTTCAAAATCACAAAGAAAAAAATTCCGCCTGAAATTATGCCAATCAAACATGACACCCCTACTTCCGTTGCGGAGAGTGTATTTTTCTTTACCGATGCCTTATTCTGGGCAAAATCTGTTTTTTCTTCCTGTTGTTTTTGCTTCTGCAAATAATTCAGCGTCTTTTCCCCAAGTTCTGTAAAGACACGGTCATACGCTCCCTCTGAAGCATAGCTTTTTACTTCTTCTAGTACCGTCTCCACTCTTTTATCTGTCATATATGCTCTCATACTTCCTGTCGTAGAGATGGTAAGCTGTCTGTTGTCCATATCAATCAAGAATAAAATTCCATCTTGTTTTTCAAATCCATGGGTATCATAAAAGTGATCCGCATACGTCTTTGTATCTTGATTTCCTGTATCATCTGATGTCAGAAAGACAAAGTTTTGTTTTTCTGCTTCTTTTTTCTTTTCTGCCCATTCCTGCAGATTTTGTTCTTGTTCCTCACTCAAAAGATCTGCCTGATCGTACACATATGAGATCTGTGCCTGCGACTGCCAAGAAAAGAGGAAAAAAACGGTAAAAATCAGACATCCGATTCCTGTTTTTAATCTTTTCATAAAAAAGATCCTCCTATCATGCACAAGATCATCACAATCGCCGCCAAAATCCCTGAATGAAGCCATAATTTTTTATACGAGACAGGCAGTTTTCCACATACTTTTCCATCTTGCCCGTTCATCGCATAGTAATAAATTTCATTGTTTTTCCCTTTATACGTCAAAATCCAGACTGGAAGCAAGATATACTTCCATTTTTCTTCCATCGTTTTTACAGAACAGCCCTCTATATTTTTTACGCTGTATCCTGCCATGGATTCTTCCAGCATCCTTTTTGTCTGATTTTTGACTTCTCTTTGCACTTCCTCTTGCAGATCTTCTCTTTCTATATTTCGTTTTTCTGCCTGAAATCCTGCCAGATATCCCATGGAAAATGGTTTTGCCTGCGTCAGATCAAACGGATGGACTCCTTGTGCCAGATCATATTCTGCCTTTCCAAGTCCATTTTTGACAATATTTTTAAAGGTCACTTCCCCTTCTCTCTCCACATAGTATGTGTTTCTCTCGGTAAATTCAAAATCCCCTTGTCTCCAGATACGGATGCGAACACCTTCTCCTCTTACATTTCCTTTTGTTTTACATTCATAGATCCAAAAAGGAAAGTAGACTCCTTTTATCTGCTCTATCTGCTTTTTCTGAAAAAAACTAGATGGCACATATCGTTTTGTCCTCACAAAACGAAGAAAACGCTTTTGCGCTTCTTTCTTGTCAAATGAAAAAGGAAGAATCAAGTCTGGCATATAATTTCCTGACAACTTTCCCGATAAAATGACAGGAGTATGGCAGTAATAGCAGATGGTCGCTGCCGTTGTCTCATCCGTCACGATTTCAGCGCCGCAGGATGGACAAGTATAGACCATTCCCTCGCATTGTTTTGACTCTTCTTTCGTTTCAGAAAAATTTTGCCATTCTGTCTCTTTTTGTATTTCTTTTATTTTTTCGATTTCAAAATCCGATCCGCAATAATCACATTTATAGTTCTGAATATTGGGATCAAAATTCAATTCGCCTCCGCAATTTGGACAATGGTAGCTGACGGCTGCCATTTTGTCCCCTCCTCTCGTCATTCTCACTATATCTTGCTTTTATGGGCGTGGTTTTCCACATGTCTGACAGAAATTTCCTTCGTTTATTGTGCCGCAGCTACATCTCCATTTTGTATTTTTGATATGTGGCTTTCCGCATCCCTGACAAAAGTTTCCTTCATTTACTGTGCCGCAGCTGCACCGCCATTTTCTATCTTGCGTGCGAGGTCTTCCGCATCCCTGACAGAAATTTCCTTCATTTACTGTACCGCAGTCACACCGCCATTCTCTAATACCATCGTTGTAAGAAGACTCTTCATTTTTCATATTTTCTCTCTGCGCTAAATTTTGCTGTTGATTCCATAACAGTGCATTTCCAGCTCCAAACGATGCCATTCCCATATTCAGACCCATAAAACCGTTTACGCTTCCTGATGGGTTGCTTCCTGCGGCTTCTATGCCTCGTGCAATCGCACCTTGCATATAGCCCTCTCTCACATTTTGATCCCCCATCATCGCTCCTTTGTTTCTCATCTGAATCAGAGCCTTTGATTCCTCATCATAAGACAGATTTGCGATTGCGACGCTCTGAATTTCCACACCTCTGCTGCACTTCCACGCCTCGTCCAGCACATCTGCCATATATTTACTCAATTCTCGACTCTTGGAGGTCACAAAAGAAATGCGGATTCCATCGACAGACATCTGATTGATGCTCGCCTGCAAAGCCTCTACAAATTCATTCCGAAACTGTTCGCTGATCTGTTCTGCTTCAAGCTGATTTTTATTTCTAGGCACTACTTCTTCATAAAATTTCAGCGGATCTGTAATTTTAATGGAATAAGTGCCGTGTGCGCGTAAAAACAGCTCTGCCTGATAAAAATTGTCAAAATAATTGACCGGATTTTTTGTTCCAAACTTCAGGCCTTTGATTTCCTGTAAATTTATGTAATATACTTTTTGTGTCTGAGGAGTAATTCCGCCAAATTTCATTCTCTCAAATGTCTCGGTCAGAGCATCCCCTAATTCCCCATTATACATAGAAGGCATACAGGAATTATCAACGGTATAATACCCCGGTTCTGCTGTATAGTCGATGATTCTTCCACCGTCTGTCAAGATCATAAATTGGCTGTCATACACATGAATGACAGAACCATTTGAAATGATCTCTTCTGCCCGACGATTTCCACCGCGTCCTTTCCGCACTTGAACACCTCTTGTCATGACCGTCTGCTCTCCCATGTCTTCTGGCTCAATTACTTCTAAGAACTGATCCTGTAATCCCTCTCCGATTGCTGTTGCCGCACTGCTTATCATTGATTTAATAATTCCCATTGTAATTCCTTCCTAAAACAAAAACAGACATCAAATCCAATGCCCGATGTCTGCTGATTTTATTCTTCTTCCTTCTTTTTGCCAAGTGTCAGCCATTTCAGATAGGCATTGATAAAATGATCAATACCGCCGTCCAATACGTTTTCGGCATTTCCTGTTTCGGCATTTGTACGATGATCTTTTACCATCGTATACGGCTGAAGAACATAAGAACGAATCTGACTTCCCCATCCATTATCTGACACTTCACCTCGGATATCAGAAAGTTTCTCTGCATTTTTCTGCTGTTCCATCAAATATAATTTTGCTTTCAGCATCTGCATTGCCTTGTCTTTATTCATATGCTGAGAACGCTCATTCTGACACTGCACCACAATATTTGTCGGCAAGTGTGTAATTCTGACCGCTGAAGAAGTTTTATTGATATGCTGACCACCAGCGCCACTAGAGCGATATGTGTCCACACGAATATCTTCGTCTCTGATCTCAATATCAATATTTTCTTCAATATCCGGCATAACTTCGCATGATACAAAAGAAGTCTGACGTTTTCCGGCAGCATTAAAAGGTGAAATACGCACAAGACGATGAACGCCTTTTTCTGATTTCAGATAGCCATACGCATTCTCTCCATTGACCTGAAAGGTTACAGATTTGATTCCTGCTTCATCTCCATCCAGATAATCCAATACCTCTACCTGATATCCTTTTTTATCTGCCCATCTTGTATACATACGATACAACATTCCTGCCCAATCGCATGACTCTGTTCCGCCAGCTCCGGCATGAAGCGTCACAATGGCGTTATCTTTGTCATACTCTCCGGAAAGCAGTGTCTTTATACGAATTCCTTCATAAGTATCAATAAAGTCATTCAATTCAGCCTGAATTTCTGGAATTAATGAAGCGTCGTTCTCCTCATATCCCATTGCAATCAAGGTTTCGATATCTTCATATTTCTGTTTGAGCTGACGATACGTCTCCACATCGTCTTTTAGCCCTTTTAAAGTTTTCATAGATTCCTGAGATTCTTCCGGTTTATCCCAGAATCCCGGCTCTTCCATCTTTCGCTCTAATTCCTGGATACGCTGCTCTTTGTTAGCCAGGTCAAAGTGAATCCCTCACTTCCACCAATGGTTTCTCATATGTACTGAGTGTGTACTTAAACTGATCTAATTCTACCATTCGCTTCACCTTCTTTCTTAAAAATCAGGAAAAAGGAGGTCGGACTGACACGCCTTTTTCCTGTCTGCTTCTTCTATTTTTATCTGCTTTTTTTATACTCGTTTTCTTCCGCAGCACTGTTTATATTTTTTGCCGCTTCCGCATGGACATGGATCGTTTGGATAAACCTTGTTTTCTTCACGTTTCTTCGGCGCTTTTGCAAGGCTGTCATCCTTATTTGTTCCTGTCACTTTTGCTACTTCTTCTCTCTCTACTTTCTGTTCCAGTTTTACATGGTACAGAAGCTGGATCGTCTCTTCCTGAATAGCGGATGACATTTCATTAAACATATCATACGCCTGCATTTTATATTCTACTTTTGGATCTTTCTGACCATATGCCTGAAGACCGATTCCCTGACGCAGCTGTTCCATATCGTCGATATGATCCATCCATTTGCGGTCGATGACTTTTAAGAGGATAACACGCTCTAATTCACGCAGCTGTTCAGCTTCTGGGAACTGCGCTTCCTTCTCTTCATACATCTTCACTGCTTTTTCTTTCAGATACTGTCTCAGTTCATCTCTCTTTTTGATCTCTTTTACATCTTCGTCTGTAATCGGCTGTAATGGGATAATACGAAGAACTACTCGGTTCAGTTCTTTTAAATCCCACTCACTGCGATCCTGATCCGCTGGAATGCACAGATCAATATATTTGTCCACACAGTCGTTAATCATCTTAAAGATAGAATCTCTCATACTCTCTCCGTCGAGTACGCGTCGTCTCTCTTTGTAAATGATCTCACGCTGTTCATTGTTTACCTGGTCATACTCTAACAGGTTTTTACGAATACCATAGTTGTTGCTCTCAATCTTCATCTGCGCCTTTTCAATCGCACTGCTGAGCATTTTATGTTCAATCTGCTCGTCTTCTTTTACTCCGAGAGATTTAAAAATTCCCATCAATTTTTCAGATCCGAATAATCGCATCAGATCATCTTCCAGAGAAATATAGAATCTGGATTCTCCCGGATCACCCTGACGACCGGAACGACCGCGCAGCTGATTGTCGATACGTCTTGACTCGTGACGCTCTGTACCAATAATTTTTAATCCGCCCAGCTCTTTTGACTTGTCATCCAGTTTGATATCCGTACCACGTCCTGCCATGTTTGTCGCAATCGTAACGGCTCCGTGGATACCGGCATCTGCTACGATTTCAGCTTCCATCTCATGGAACTTCGCATTCAGGACTTTATGAGGAATGCCTTCTTTTCTCAGCATAGAGCTTAAAAGTTCGGAAGTGTCGATTGTGATCGTACCTACCAGAACAGGCTGTCCTTTGTCATGCGCTTCTTTAATTGCTTTTACAACGGCATGGAATTTTTCTTTCTTTGTCATGTAAACAGCGTCATCTAAATCTTTTCTGAGAACAGGACGGTTTGTCGGGATTTCGACAACGTCCATTCCATAAATTTCGCGGAACTCTTTTTCTTCTGTCAGAGCTGTACCTGTCATACCGCTCTTTTTCTGATATTTATTAAAGAAGTTCTGGAATGTAATTGTAGCCAGCGTCTTACTCTCTCGTTTTACTTTTACATGCTCTTTTGCCTCGATTGCCTGATGCAGACCATCCGAATATCTTCTTCCTGGCATGATACGTCCTGTAAACTCATCGACGATCAATACTTCATCGTCTTTGACAACATAATCTTTGTCTCGGAACATCAAATTATGTGCGCGCAGTGCAAGATCCATGTTATGCTGGATTTCCAGATTTTCTGCATCTGCAAGGTTCTCAATATTGAAGAATTTTTCTACTTTTTTGATACCATCCTGTGTCAGGCTGACAATCTTATCTTTCTCATTTACAATAAAGTCACCTGTCTCTGTGACTTCTTCTCCCATGATGGCAGACATTTTTGTGACTTCACCGCTTGCCTCGCCGCGTTCTAACTGTCTTGCCAGAATATCGCAGACTTCATACAATTTTGTTGATTTTCCACTCTGTCCGGAAATGATCAGAGGTGTTCTCGCCTCATCAATCAATACAGAGTCAACCTCATCGATAATCGCATATGCCAGATCTCTCTGCACAAGCTGTTCTTTGTAAATTACCATGTTATCTCTCAGATAATCGAATCCCAGCTCATTGTTTGTCACATAAGTGATATCGCACGCATATGCCGCTCTTCTCGCATCGTTGTCCATATCATTTAAAACAACGCCGACTTTCAGACCTAAAAACTCATGTACCTTTCCCATCCACTCCGCATCACGCTTTGCCAGATAGTCGTTGACTGTTACAATGTGAACGCCTTTTCCTGCCAACGCATTTAAATATGCCGGTGTTGTAGATACGAGTGTCTTACCTTCACCTGTTCTCATCTCGGCGATACGTCCCTGATGCAGAATAATACCTCCGATTAACTGTACCGGATAATGTTCCATATTTAAGACTCTCTTTGCAGCCTCACGCACGGTAGCAAATGCTTCTGGGAGCAAATCATCCAGTGTCTCGCCTTGCTGCAGTCTCTTCTTATATTCTTCTGTTTTTCCTCTCAGTTCTTCATCCGTGAGCGCCTGCATCGTCGGACGCAGATATTCGATTTTTTTCACCAGAGGCATAATTCTTTTCAGCTCCCTGGAGCTATGAGTCCCAAATACTTTTTCAACAAACTTCATGTCACTTTCTCCTATTTCCGTTCTATTAAATTTCTTTTCTGTCTTTTTATCCGATGATTTTTCAGACAGCTGTCTTCAGTCTGCATGTTTTCCATGACAAAATCAGATTCTGCTGAAAACATAATTCTGTTTCCTATTGTAGCACTTTCCATTGATGAACACAACAAAATTTTTTTTCCTTCTTATTACATATTTCTTATTTTTTGTTTTACTCCATCTATCAAATCAAACAGATCAAGGTTAAAACAGATGCTGCGGTACATCCGATATAAAAAAGCGCTCCATCTGCCGTCCCATCTGCTTTACACAGTTTCAGCGATACTCCGCCTCGAAATGGATACCAAAGGCGGATATTTTTTTTATTAAAAATATCCAGCACCAAATGAGAACTCATCGCCACTGCAAAATAGGACGCTGCTTCGGGAATGACCAGATAGACAAGCCCCGAAAAAATCAAGACTGCCAACAACGAGTGCATAAACCCTCGATGCGGCTGTTCTTTTCCGATCACACACATGATGAGAAAACCAATGATTCCTGCTATCTTGGGCCACAGTTCCCGCTCAGACACAATTTTCTGTGTGATGCCAAGGTCAAATTTCCACTCGGCAAGTCCTGCCAAAATTACAGCAATCACAGAAAATAAAATCACACGTTCTGCCTGTCTGTGGGCATTTGAGCTGTCCACATCAATATCACAGATCACAGATCCAACCGCAGCGGCCGCAAAGCAAAGCGCCGTCTCCTTCCATCCACAAGGCAGCATCACGGCGAGCGCCGCCGCTTCTCCTACAACAAAATGTGTTTTTCCTGTCATAAACGCTCCATTCTTTTGTACTTTTTTTAAGCAAAAAACACCCCGCTGTTTTGAAGCGGGGATTTTTTCATTCCTTATGTGAACTACTCGGCTACAAGTAATCGAGCTTCTTGCTTCAGCCACCATTGCTTAGATAATACGAAACGGTATTATCTACACAGTGTCCACAAGCGTTATGTTCGGCTAGTTCCTATCCTACCATAAATATTTTGAAATTTACGCTACGGATTTCAGTTTATAGTATATACATATAATTTATATTTTTCAATAAATAAAACGTGCTTTCATCTCGGATATAAATAACCGAGAATTACCGACTAAAATCTTAAAATTCTGGTTCAATCAGTCCATATGTGTTGCCTTTTCTCTTGTAGACTACGTTTACTTCCTCTGTCTCTGCATTGCAGAATACAAAGAAGTTATGTCCCAACAGCTCCATCTGTACGCAGGCATCTTCCGGATACATCGGCTTCATTCCAAAATGTTTTGTACGGATAATTTTGATCTCTTCTGGATCGTCCTCTTCTGTCTCGATAAATTCTTTCTGGAAGATTCCTCCTTCTTTATGTTTTTCGATGATCTTATTTTTATATTTTCGCAACTGTCTCTCGATTACTTCTTCCACTAAATCGATTGACACATACATATCATTGCTGACCTGTTCAGAACGAATAATATTTCCTTTTACTGGAATGGTAACTTCTATTTTTTGTCTTTCTTTTTCAACGCTGAGTGTAACAATAACCTCCGTCTCAGGAGTAAAATACCGTTCCAGCTTTCCAAGTTTTTCTGTAACTGCATTTCTTAAGCCTTCGGTAATATCAATATTTTTTCCGCTGATTGTATAACGCATATGACACACCCCTTTATCGTGTTTTTAGTAAAACTGATGATTTACTATAACCTGATTATATCATATTCTCTGTACTTTTCAATACAATTTCTTGAGCTTTTTTATTCTTTTTGATTTTTTTAATATTTTTCACACAATTTTAAAACTTTTTTGTACTCCATCGGACCGCCAAACAGATCAAGCGCGCTGCCGATTGTCACATCCAATCTGTTTTTGCCCGCTTTTCTCAACTTTTCCAAATCTTCAAAACTTCCCACACCGCCTGCATATGTAATTGGAATTTTGCCCCATTCTCCTAACATCTGCGCAAGCTCTGTTTCAATTCCAGATGCTTTTCCTTCCACATCCACAGCATGGATTAAAAATTCTGCGCAATGGCCCGCCAATTCATCCAATACCTGTTTTGTCAATGCCACCTTTGTAAATTTTTGCCATCTGTCTGTCACGATATAATATTGCTCATCTTTTTTTCGACAGCTTAAGTCTAAGACCAGTCTGTCTTTTCCTGTCTCTCTTTTTATTTTTTCCAGATTTTCATACTGGATCTCGCCATTTTGAAACACAAAAGAGGTCACAATCACATGAGATGCGCCGGCATCCAGATAGAACGCCGCATTTTTATCATGGATTCCTCCTCCAACCTGCATCGCGCCTTTCCACTCCTGCAAAGCTCCTACAGCCTGAGCCTTTGTCGCCTCATAGTAAGGGGAGGAGACTGGATTTAATAAAATGATATGTCCTCCCTTTATCTGATCCTGACGATAAAATTTCGCAAAATCGGCTGCGCTCAGATCTGACACAAAATTTTCATCCGCTTCCTCTTTCTCATCATTTAAACTGCCACCGACAATCTGTTTTACTTTTCCATTATGGATATCAATACAAGGTCGAAATCGCATCTTTTTCTCCTTTCCGAAAAATGTTTCTCAAATTTTTTTTATTATATCAAACTTCAGAAAATCTGAAAAGGCAGGAAACTTTTCTGATCTTTTCAGCAACCTCAAAAAGTTTTCTGCCCTTTTATTTTTACCGTGTGCTTTCCTGCATTCCATCCTCTGTCACATGAAAAGATTCTGTCTCGTTTTTATCCCATTCTCTTTTCATATCATCTGCGCTGTCTTTGATGCCTTCTCCGACATCCTCTATTCCATCTTTGATACCTTCTCCAACGTCTTTTACTCCGTCCACAATTCCATCACCGATCTCTTCCAACACTCCTGTATCGGTCTCTGTCTGTTGCGTCCGATCCGTTCTATTTTTTTCTGTCTCTTCCTTTCTATCTTCTTTATCCTCTTTATTGGAATCACTTTCATTCATCATGTTGCTCTTTGTTTTTTGATCGCTATTTTTTGTTCGGTCTGTCTCCGTTGTTGCCTCTGTTTTATTGCGCGTTTTTTCTTTCTCTGTGGAAGATCTTGATTTTTCTGTTTTTTCCGTTGTCCCTGCAGCATGATCATTTCCACATCCTGCCAGACATAACATACACAGCGCCATCAGACATCCTGCGGCATACGTTTTCATTTTTCTCATGAAAATTCCTCCTATTATTTCATTTTTCTATTCTATAAGAAGCATCCAGACGCTTTTTAATAATATATACAATTCTGATTTTTCTATACACCAGTTTCTCTTCACACCTCTTTTTTTCTGATTTGTACTGTGGTATAATAAATTCATTTCGTGAACCGCAATCCCTAAAAGGCAATAGCATCTTTGCGAAGTAACTATAAATAAAAAATTTTTAGAAAGAGGGAACATATTTTATGGATTTCTTGCGTTTTCTTGCGCAGCACCGTACTCCTGCCGGTGAAGCTGTCTTTCAATTTTTCACTTATTTTGGTCAGGAACTCTTGATTATTTTGATTTTATGTCTGATTTACTGGTGTCTTCACAAAAAACTTGCCTATCAGATCGGGCTTACTTTTTTTGCCTCAGGACTTCTCATGCAGATTTTAAAAATTGCTTTCCGCATTCCACGTCCATGGATTCTTGATCCTGAATTTGAGGCCGTTGCTTCCGCTGTCACAGCTGCCACTGGATATTCTTTCCCAAGCGGCCACACGCAGGCAGCGACTGCTTTATTTGGAACACTTGCCATTTTTCTCAAAAAAACTTGGCAGAAAGTATGCTGTGTTTTCCTTTTTTTGACCGTTGGATTTTCCAGAATGTATCTTGGCGTTCATACACCAAAAGATGTCCTTGTCTCCATGGCATTGACGCTTGTGATTGCTTTTGCCATCTCACACCTCGTCTCCTATATGGATACCCATTATGTGTCCTCTGCTTTGATCGGAATCATCCTTGCCCTGTGTTCGGTATTCACAGCAGTTTTCGCCTTTGTTTTCTTAAATCAGGGACTGATTGAAAAAAAATACGCCGCTGACTGCTTAAAAGCTGCCGGCGCTGGAATGGGTTTTGCCCTTTCATGGCATCTGGAACATACTTTCTTAAATTTTGAAACGAATGTTTCAACGAAAAAACAGATTCCTAAATTTGTCATTGGAATCCTTGTGACAGCCATGCTGGAATTTGGATTCAAATATCTCGTTGGAAATGGACTTCTTCTTGCTGGTCTTCGCTACTTTATTATTGTACTTTGGGCTATTTTTCTATTCCCAATGCTTGACAAAAAATTTTCATGGGGATTTTTTCGTTTTCCCTCAGCCAAGAACCAATAAGTCTTTTTGACAAAAAAACAGAATTGCCGTTTTTTTATGCGACAATTCTGTTTTTTTATCTCTTATTTTAATATAAATTTTTATTAAGTTCCTTTTACTGTTTCCGTACAGACCATTCTTAACGGACATCCCCCATGTAAAACAGTGCAACCGTACCTGGACCAGAGTGCGCTCCAATCGTTGGTCCTACATAGTTGATCACAAATTCGTGAATGCCAAATTTCTCTTCTACTAGCTTTTGAACAAATTTTACATCTTCGATACAGTCCCCGTGACTGATAAAGACAACATCATTTTTATCTCGATAGCTTCCGATCTGACGCTCCATACTAGACACCAGTTCCGTAAGCGCCTTTTTTCTTCCATGGGCTTTTGACACATTGATCAGATGACCTTCATCATCTACATGAAGCACCGGTTTAATTTTAATCATCGTTCCCAAAATAGCCGTTGTCTTTGAAACTCTTCCGCCTCTATATAAATGGAACAGATCATCCACCGTGAAATTATGACAGATATTTCGTTTATGGTCTTCAATCCACTGCACCATCTCATCATAGCTCAATCCTTTTTTCTGCTGTTCCAACGCTTTGTGAACAAGCAGTCCTTCTCCTAGAGAAGCGCTTAAAGAATCAATGATTGTGATTCTGTGTCCGCATCCTTCCTCTTCTAATTCTCTGGCTGCAATCTGCATACTGTTGTATGTTCCGCTCAGTCCGCTTGAAAATGCAATGTGGATAATATCCTTATCTTCTTTTAAAAATTCCTGTAAATCCTGCTTTGCTTCCTCTGGATTTACCTGTGAAGTCGTAGGCATAGAACCATTTCTCATCTTTTCATAAAATAAATGGCTGTCCATTCCCTTTTTACTTGTATACCGTTCCCCTTCCAACATATAACTTAACGAACACGTTTTGATCTGGTGTTCTTTTAAATATTGTTCTGGCAAATCGCTTGTGTTATCTGTTGTAATTAAATATTCTCCCATATTTCTCTCCTTTCAGATTTTCCATCATGTCTTTATATTCGGCTTTTTACAGCTTTCATATGTCCACTATTTTATCATATTTATTAAAAAAATCACACTACGTTCCAAAATTTATTTTTTCTCTTTCTCGATACTTGAATAATCTTTTCTTCTTATACATACAATATAGAAAATAAAAAGAAGGGGGCATAGCAGATGAGTGCAAAAACTAAAATTCTGGTCTTTCGGATGCGTGAGATTATTTACACTGCAATCTTTGCAGCGTTGGGAATCATTCTGCTTATTCTGCTGTTCTTTATGTTTCTTCCAGCCGCTGAAGAAACGTCTGATGAAAGCAGTACATCCGTGCCGAAATATATTGCCGGTGTCTATACTTGTCCTGTCAGCTTAAATGGCAACAGCATTGATGTGGAAGTCGTAGTGGATGAAAGTCACATCAACTCGATTCGTCTTGTCAACTTAAGCGACGCCGTCTCTGCCATGTATCCGCTTGTCAGCCCTACACTTGACTCGATTGCCTCTCAAATCTGCCAGAGCCAATCTCTGGAACATATTACTTATCCATCTGACAGCCAATATACTTCTCAAATGCTGCTCGATGCTATCTCTGAGGCGCTTACTTTGGCACAAGGCGATATCTGACATAAAATTCTGTCCTCTCTGAGACAAAATGCCGGCATATAAAAATCTCGCGGACAGAAAAAAGGATGGCAAAGATTTTTTTCTTTGTCATCCTTTTTTTTCACTCTTACTCTTCTAATTCTTCCAGCTGATTCAGCCATAATCTCGCGCAGGCATCGCTTGGCATTCTTAAATCTCCCCTCGGTGAGAGAGCTACCGATCCGACTTTTGGTCCATCTGGCAGGCAAGAACGTTTAAACTGCTGTGCAAAAAATCTGCGGTAAAATGTCTTCAGCCATTTTAAGATCGTTTCTTTCTCATATACATTTTCAAACGCTTTTTTGGCAACACGATAAATCTTTGCCGGTTCATATCCAAAGCGCAGAATATAATACAAGAAGAAATCATGCAGTTCATACGGTCCAACAAGATCCTCTGTCTTCTGAGCGATCTCTCCGTCTTTTGGCGGAAGCAATTCCGGACTGACTGGAGTATCCAGCACATCAAACAAGATATCAGACAGTTCCTTGTCCTCGCACGTATTGGCATAATACTGTATCAGATGGCGTACCAATGTCTTCGGAACAGAGGCATTTACTCCATACATCGACATATGATCGCCATTATACGTTGCCCATCCAAGCGCCAGCTCTGACATATCGCCTGTACCGATCACCATTCCTCCTGTCTGATTTGCCAGATCCATCAGCACCTGTGTTCTCTCTCTTGCCTGACTGTTTTCAAATGTCACATCATGATTTTCAAATGCTTGTCCGATATCAGAAAAATGCTGATGTACGGCAGCTTTAATATCTACTTCTTTTAAGACAGCGCCTAATTTTTTCGTCATCTCACACGCATTTGTGTAAGTACGGTCTGTCGTTCCAAAGCATGGCATCGTGACTCCTAAAATTTTTTCGCGGCTGATTCCAAGCATATCAAATGCTTTTGCTGTCACAAGCAAAGCAAGTGTGGAATCAAGTCCTCCTGAAATTCCTACAACTGCGCTTTGGCAATGGGTATGTTCCAGTCTTTTCTTCAATCCTAATGCCTGAATGGTCAAAATTTCTTCACATCGTCTGTCACGGATTTTCTGATCATGCGGCACAAAAGGAGCTGGATCAAAAAAGCGGTCTAATTTCTCCTCTTTCATTTCAAGAGAAAAAGCAATCTTTTCATACCCTGTGTTGTCTGTCTGAAAAGTTGTGATTCTTCTTCTCTCACTGCGCAGACGATTCAGATCTAAAACAGCATAAACGTCAGACTGCTCATACGTCTCTGCCTTTGAAAGCACAGTACCGTTTTCTGCAATGATATTCTGACCGGCAAACACAAGATCTGTTGTGGATTCTCCTTCTCCTGCGTTTGCATAAATATAGGCGCATAAAAGTCTTGCAGACTGTCCTGCAATCAACGCTTCCCGATACTCTTTTTTACCAGTACATTCGTCGCTTGCTGATAAATTGACTACAACCGTTGCCCCTGCTGCCGTATGGGCAATGCTTGGCGGAGCCGGCACCCATAAATCTTCACAGATCTCTGCCGCCACACGCAGTCCTTCCATCTCACGACAGCAAAAGATCTGATTCATTCCAAATGGAATTGGCATTCCTTCATATTCCACCCATTCGATCTTTTCATTTCCTGCTGTAAAGTTTCGTGCCTCATAAAACTCTGCATAATTTGGAAGATTCTTCTTTGGCACAAGTCCGAGAAGTTTTCCTCTGCACACTGCCGCCGCCACATTATATAATTTTCCATCTTTTTCCCATGGCAATCCCACAAAAATCAGACAGTCTTTCTCTCTGGAATGGAAAATAATTTTATGAAGCTCATGTTTTGCTTCCTCTAACAGATATTCCTGCCAGAATAAATCTCCGCATGTATAGCCTGTGATACAAAGTTCAGGAAACACAACAATCTTTGCTCCATTTCTCGTTGCCTCACTGATCATTTTGCAAATCTGTATTCTATTATATTCACAATCTGCGACACGTCCTTTTGGTGTCATGGCAGCTACTTTTAAAAAACCATCAAACACGGATTTCCCCTCCTTTTTGCAGATCTCTCCTATCTGCTTTTCTTTAAGATCTCTTTTAAATCTTCCACTGAAAATACATAATTTGTATTGCAGAAATGACAGTTTACTTCAATCGGTTTGCCCTCTGCAATCATATCGCGGATTTCTTTTTTTCCGATACTGATGATCGCCTTTTCCACACGCTCTTTGGAACAGTTGCAGTAAAACTGTGTCGGAATTTTTTCATTGATTTCCAGACCAAACTCGCCTAAAAGTTCCTCTAAAATCATTTCCGGTGTCTTTCCTTCTTTCAATAAAGCAGTGACGGATGTCATCTGACCCAACTTTTCCTCCAGCGCATCAATCACTTTTTCATCTGTAAATGGCATCAGCTGAATGATAAAGCCTCCTGCCTGCGCCACTTCATTTTCCTTTGTCATCAGCACGCCAAGTCCGACAGAAGACGGTGTCTGCTCAGATGTTGCAAAGTAATATGTCAGATCTTCTGCTATCTCACTTGTCTGCAAAGCAGTCTGACCAACGTATGGCTCTTTCATTCCCAGATCTTTTATGACATTTAAGATACCAACTCCGATTGCGCCTGCAACGTCTAACTTTCCTTTTTCATTTGGCGGCAGAAGCACATCTGGATGATTGACATATCCTTTCACATTTGCTTTGGAATCCACTGTCACAGTGATTCCTCCGATTGGACCGCCTCCATGGATCTGAAGGGTCAGAAGATCGTTTTCCCCTTTCATCATCGATCCCATCATTGCTCCTGCCGTCATCAGTCTTCCCAGAGCAGCTGTCGCAACTGGACTTAAATTGTGGACTTTTCTCGCATATTCTGTTAATTCTCTCGTTGTCGCAGCAAATGCACGGATCTGATTGTTCGCTGCTGTCGCTCTTACAATATAATCAGACATTTTCTTCTCTCCATTCTGTATGATGTGCGGAATCTTTTTTATCCCGCCTTTTCTTATTTTCCCTTTTCTCTTGCAATCACATACACTCTCTCGCTTTCTTCCTGAGGCGATGTTTTTGTGAATGCTTCATAGCAAGTAATATACTCCATCCCTGCTTTTTCAATCAGTCTTTTCACCGTCTGTAAATCATATGCTTTCTGGAAATGGGTCTCCTCATATTTTTGATATCTGCCGTCTTCTTCACGGATAAACAAGGTCAAATCGTACTCATTGACACGATCTTCCTCATAATATGTATTTTCCCAGATAAAACTGCTCTCCTCACGGTTTTCCGCTATCGTTGTATCTCCTAGCAACCTTTCATATTTATAGATCGTGTTCAGATCAAAAATAAATATCCCTTTCGGATCTAAATAATTGTTGACCAGCCGAAAAACAGAGAGCAAATCCTCTTCTTCCATCAGATAATTCATCGAATCGCAGATGCTGACAACCGCTCTGACTGTGCCATACAGTTCAAATTCACGCATATCCTGCTGCAGATATAAGATATCATGACCAGATTCTACTTTCTTTTCCATAGCAATCTCCAGCATTTCTTCTGACTGATCAATACCGATCATATCATAACCGGCATCTGCTAAAATCTCTGTCATGCTTCCTGTTCCGCATCCCAATTCCAATATAATTCCATCTTCAACACCGTATTCTCTCAGCAGTTGTGTCACATATCTGCCCCATTCCTCATATGGAACATTATCCAT
>CBCTVZ010000040.1:0-19293 GCA_965150505.1 uncultured Robinsoniella sp.
TGCCAGACTGAAAGGAATTGATACAGATCGTATTCAGCATGAGCTGGAAAATCGAAAAATTGTCATTGTGACAGGATTTCAGGGAATAAATAAATATGATGACTATACGACTTTAGGCAGAGGCGGTTCGGATACGACAGCGGTGGCGCTGGCAGCTACACTTCATGCGGATCTGTGTGAAATTTATACAGATGTGGACGGAGTATATACAGCCGATCCAAGAATTGTAAAAAATGCGAGAAAATTAAAAGAAATTACATATGATGAAATGTTAGATCTTGCTACGGCTGGCGCAGGTGTTTTACATAACCGCTCAGTGGAAATGGCAAAAAAATATGGAGTGCGGCTTGTTGTTCGCTCCAGCCTGAATGAATCAGAAGGTACGGTGGTCAAGGAGGAAGTAGACGTGGAAAGAATGTTAGTGAGCGGTGTCGCTCTTGATAAAAAAGCAGCCAGAGTATCAGTTATGGGATTAAAGGATGAACCAGGAATTGCATTTCGTCTGTTCCAGATCCTTGCACAGAAAAATATCAATGTAGATATTATTCTTCAGTCGATCGGACGTGAAAATACAAAAGATATTTCTTTTACGGTAAACGAAGAAGAAGCCGATGAAGTGATCGCTCTGCTTGAGGAAAATAAAGCCAGAATCACTGCAAAAGAGATAAAATGCAACAAATCGGTTGCAAAAGTTTCTATTGTAGGCGCTGGTATGATGTCAAACCCAGGAGTTGCCGCTAAGATGTTTGAGGCGCTGTACAGCAGAGGAATCAATATCAATATGATTTCTACTTCAGAAATCCGTATCACCGTTCTGGTAAATCTGGAAGACGGTGAGAGAGCGATGAATGCAATCCATGAGTCATTTGGACTTTCTGAGTAAAAAATACGAATAAAGAAATCTGTGTCGGCTCAAAAAGATCTGCGCAGAAAAAAATAGTGTCATAAATAGAAAAGACAGGAATGCAAAGAAACGTATTTCTGGCAGAGGTTCTATTTATGGCGCTTTTTTTATTGACAAAATCTGGAGCGAAAGGGCAGAAAAACGGTGCGAAAGGTATATTGGAAAAATTGATGAAAAAATATGGAATTTGTATAATAAAAACATCAAAAATCACAGAATACAAATGAGATATTGTTCAAAAAGAAAATGAAATGGAAGGAGAATGGAAAAATGAATCGAAACAGAAAAGCATTATCAAAAAAAATAATAGGTACCGTTTTAGCAGGAAGTATGGTATTGTCCAGTATGACCGTGTTGGCTGAAGAACTTCAGGAAGGTCAGGCAAATGAATATACACAGGCAAATCTGGATAATGCAAAGAATGGAACAGGGCTTGGAACGGTATATGAAGAAGGAACTTTTGATGTAAATACGGATTATGATGATGAAAGCTTTTATAATGAGGTAGATTCAGAAGATACAACATTTCCAGAGTGTTATCCAAAAGACAATATGACTCCGATGGATGACGAGACATTAGAAAAGACACTGGATGCCCTGATGAAAACAATGACATTTGAAGAAAAGATCAACTTAGTGTCCATGAATACAGATCCAGAGAATCGTTCTGGAGTTGGATATATCACAGGTGTTCCACGACTCGGTGTTCCAGAGAGCCGTATGCACGACGGACCATCTGGAATCAGTACAGCGACACAGAGTTCAGATTCTTATGTTGAGACAACAAATATGCCTCTTCAGCTGACAACTTCTATGACATGGAGTGAAGATCTTGCATATGCCTATGGCGAAGCGCTTGGAAAAGAGCATGTATCGACAGGATCGGGCTGGCAGCTTGGAATGCAGATGGATTTAGCGCGCACGCCTCACTGGGCAAGAGCAAAAGATACATTTGGAGAAGATTACTATTTGACATCACGTCTGACTGTGGCAGAGACAAACGGACTTCAGGAAAACGGCGGACTGGCAATGGCAAAACATATTGGTGCATATGCTACAGATGGTGATACGTCTCTTTGGGTGGAGGTAGATGAGCAGACACTTCATACAGCCTACTTATATCCATTCGAGACAGCAGCAAAAGAGGCAAGAGTTGCATCCATCATGGGTACTTATAACCGTATGAATGGATATTATACTTCTTCAAATGCACATCTTCAGATTGAGATTCTGCGTGATATGTGGAATTGGCAAGGAGCAATGGTTCCTGACTGGGGAGCTAATAAGGAATTTTCTATGAGCCTTGGCACAACGATTTCACAGGAAAATGCAGAAAATATTGAAGCAAAATTCCGTTCAGCAGCATCTCAAGGTATTATGACAATCGAAGATCTGGATGCTGCAGCAAGAACAACATTGTATGCTTACGGTGTCAGCGGATACTTAAATCTGGTTCAGATTGATGAAAATGGATATGCAAAAGAAGAACCAGGGCGTACAGAGCCGATTCGTTTCGAGAGAACGTATGAGGAAGACCGAGAAGCTGGTCTGTATGATGAAAATAATGAAGTGGCGAAAGAAATTGCAGAAAAAGGTATTGTGTTGCTGAAAAATGAAGAAAATACATTACCTCTGACAAGTGAAGACTATACAGGCGATAATTCTGTCGCTTTGATCGGCTATGGAGCAGTCAACTTAGTAGGAGGAACAGGAGGAGAACGTTCTTTTGGTGTATTAGAATATATGACAACTCCTTATGAATCCATAAAAGAAATCGCAGGAGAGGATGCAAATATCACAGCAGCCATTTTAAACAACGTTCATGGAACAGATATTCCGGCTGAACTCGTATTCCAGAGTGAAGATGGAACAGAAACAGGATGGACACGCACAAATGGAATCAAATCAGAAGATGTTGTAGAAAGTCAGATGGGCTTTGGCGGTCCTGGCGGAAATGAGGAGGAAACAGAGGAAGCCAACGTTCCAGATCCAATTGAAAATCCTGGCACAGAACTTGGAAGTACCGTAGGAGTAGAGGAAACGATTCATTTGTCAACTGGAAAAAGGGACTTCAAGAATGCAGAAAATGGAAATGCGATGACAGATGAGGAAGCATATACTTGGACAGGTTATGTGGAAGCTCCAGAGTCTGGTGAATATTCTTTCGTAATCCAGACAAATGGTGGAAATGCAAGCGTAAAGATCAGCGGTGCAGGAGAGGAAGATATCACAGCAAACGCATCTGATGGCGTATCATGGGATTACTATACAACAGAAGGGTTGAATTATTCGACGGCATCTGCAACATTAGAAGCTGGAAAACGATATAAAGTTGTTGTGACAGCACAGCACACCTCTGCTTATCGTGATCAAGGTGTCAAGTTAAGTTGGATTTTGCCATCTCAGGAAGAGACAGATATGGCAAATGCACTTGCAGCGGCAAAAGAAAATGACACGGTTGTCATGTTTACAAGAACAGGCGCTACAGGTCATGGACCAGTATTCCAGACAGATTTTGATATCTCACTGGATGAAGTAGAGCAGATAAAAGCGGTACAGCAGGCAGCAAAAGAGAATGGAAATAAGTTTGTCCTTGTTGTATTTGGACGTTCTGGATTCTCCTTTGAGGGTGACTGGTTAGACGATACAGATGCCTTGTTAGTGCCATTCTATGCAGGACAGTCCGCAGGAACAGCAATCGCAGAACTCTTAACGGGTGTTGTCAATCCAAGCGCAAAACTGACGATGACATTGCCAAAGACAAGTGCAGATACCTTGCTGACATATGGATATTATGACAATCCAGACTCTGAGACAAATTATAATCCTGAACGTGTGGGAGATCAGTCACAGTCCGAATATACAGCGAAATATACAGAAGGTCTGAACTTTGGATATCGTTGGTATGATGCAGAAGACGTGGAACCACAGTACGCATTTGGATATGGATTATCTTACACGACATTTGAGTACAGTGATTATGAAGTGACGGTAAATGACGATCATACGATTGATGTGAGTGTTAAAGTGACAAACACAGGAGATGTCGCAGGAGATGAGATTGTTCAGGTATATCTGGGAGCAGCAGACGTTCCAGAAGGTGTTCAGACGGTTGAAAAACAACTTGCTGCATTTGCCAGAGTAGAAGATATTCAGCCAGGAGAGAGCAAAATAGCAGAGATGACGATTAATGAAAGAATGCTGTCCTA
Organism: uncultured Robinsoniella sp.; assembly: GCA_965150505.1. Classification (GTDB taxonomy): domain Bacteria; phylum Bacillota; class Clostridia; order Lachnospirales; family Lachnospiraceae; genus JAGZHZ01. Next base: position 4,114 of record CBCTVZ010000040.1, read on the forward strand.
CTGGGATGCAAGCCTTGAATTGATTGAAAGAGAAGATGGAACAAAAGACAAGTGGGTACTTGCTACAGGAGATCGTGAAGTGATGATCGGATCTTCCTCTGACAATCTGCTTCACACAGAGAGCGTGACAATTAAATAGTAAGAGGACATAAAATATAAAATAAATTGATAAGTATTTGAATAAAAGGGACGGTTTTTTGATCTATGAAGATTAGGAAAACCGTTCTCTTTTTTGATAAAAAACTATATTTTAAAAAATATATTGAAAATATTCAGATAAAAATAGTATAATAAAAAAGAATAAAAAAAAGACTTTGCGTATAAGCAAAGTTTTTGATAAAAGGAGGAGAAGATAGAGACATATAAGAAGCATTGAAAAACTCATAGCTTTTGTTGTGGGAGAATTAAAAAGTAAAAATATATAAAAGAGGATGGGGATTTTTATGAAAAGAAAAAGAAGAATAAATGGACTGGCAATGGCAGTTGCGGCAGCCATCATGGTTTCTGGAATGAACATGAGCGTAATGGCAGCAGAAGCGCCGACAGCAGAACAAGAACAGATTAACGTGTCGGAAAGCATAGAGGAAGTAAAGGCAGTAACTTGCGTAGGGGATAATGGAGAGGTCACAGAATCGTATATTGTGACAGTAGACGATGCGGCAGCGATTGAAGGACTTACAAAAGATCAGATCACAGCGGTCATGGAGCAGACTAATCGAGAGACAAAAGAAGTGACAGAAGTTCCGGTAGAGATAAAGGATATTTTAGCAGATGGAACAACGCTGACGATTGAGCTTGCATCGCCAGTCAGTTCAAATTCACTGGTAAAGGTAAGTGCAGGCGAAAAATATGATTTTGCTTTTACGTCTGAGACTGCGGAGAGAGAAAATTATTCCATCGCAGATTTTGAAGCGCTTTCTTTTAGGGGAAGCAATGGAACTGAAATTTTATATCGGATGAGAAGTGGAAGCGGAGAGAATCAGCCACTCGTTTTGTGGATGCACGGTTCAGGAGAATGCGGAACAGATAACCGAATTCAAATTACGGCAAACCGTGGCGCAACTGCGTTTGCAGAGTATACAGATGACGCATATGTCATTGCAGCACAGTATCCGGCAAGCTACCACACGCCTTTTGAAGAAGGAGAAGAAAAGATAATGGAGGATTGGCTCGCTGCATATACCGAGTTGATTCAAAGCCTGATTGAAGAGGGAAAAGTAGACGCGGACCGCGTATATCTGACAGGAGCTTCCATGGGAGGCGGTTTAGTATTTCGCTATATGACGGATTATCCGGAATTGTTTGCACGCGTGGTGGCAATGTGCAGCAGAGGCACAATCAATGAAGACCTGAGTGTGCTGGAAGCAGTAGTAGATAAGCCGATCTGGCTGTTCCATGCCGAAAGTGATTTTGTCAATCCGTCTGTAAACAGCAAGGAAGTGTATGAAAAACTGGTGGAACTGGGAAATGAGGATGCAAAACTGACAATCTTTTCAGATGAAGATTTAGAAAAATTAGGTGTAGGATTCAGTCATGCGATCTGGGTACCGGTTCTCAACGATATGGAAATGATGGAATGGCTCTTTGAAGCCTAAAAATTTTCCCCTGTCGAAAGACAGGGGATTTTTAGAATAAATTTGATGAAATCATCGTTACGGTTATGGTTTTTTATCATACCTTTTGGAGATGAAACAGATCGGACAGATGGAATGGTGAGTGAGAGATCATTTTGTGATGAGAATATTTTGATAAGAAGAAATCCATTTTAAAATCTCATGCTTTTTTCGCAAAGAAAATATGATGACCTGACCATCTGACATGGTAATCGTTTTCTCGCTTAAATGAATGGAGCGAACAAAATCTGCATTGATAATATAGGAACGGTGACAGCGGTAAAAACGGGAATCTAGCTGTGAAAAAACATCGTTTAAGGTACTATGAAATTCAAGACGCATATTTGCAGTATACAAAGTCACTTTATGCGGCTGTATATTTGTCTCAAAATACAGAATCTCATTGAGAGAAACAAAAGAAACGCGATCTCCGATTCTTATGGAAAATGTCTTTTGTCTGGAATCCCTGATCTTAGTATGTTTTTTCAAAGCATTTGAGAGACACTGAAAAATCTGATCTGAGAGAGTTTCAGGACGATCTTTTATAATATAGTCAAGCACTTCTAACTTCATTTGAAACGTAAGAGATGCCATTTCAGAATGAGAGGTGATAAATACAATAAAACCTCTTGGATCTATTTCACGGATTTCCTGTGCAAGTTCCAGACCATTTATATCTGCATTCAAATTAATATCCAAAAAATAAATACCCGTACGACTGGAAGAGCGGGCAGCGTCTAAAATAGTATATGGATCTGGGGAAGCAGTTGCCACAGATAAATCAAGATCATGGATCAAGATGGATTTTTGAATAGATTCTTTAATGTATGTTAATTGAGGAAGTTCATCCTCGCAGATATAGACATAAAGCATAAGGTCTCTCCTCACCTAAAAAATTGAAAAAATATATAGCTTCATTATATCAAAAGAAAGAAAGGGAAAAAAGAGTTTTGAGAAAATATTTTCGTTTCAGTTCCGACAGAAGTGAATTGGAAAAGGCACAGATTTTATACGGAGTACAGGTACTGTGGCACAATATAAAAACGACAGTGATTATTTTTGCAGTATCATTACTTCTCGATGCGTTGTACGGTACATTTTGGACATTTTTATCTTTTGGGATGTTTCGGATGTTTTCCGGAGGTCTGCATTTAAACACAAGTGTGGGATGTCTGCTCACAACGGGAAGTATTGTGATTGGAGGAGGAATTTTGGGAGATTATCTTACATTTCATCCGTGGCTGTTGATTTGTATTTATTGTCTGATTCTTATAGGCGTTGTACTGTTTGCACCGCAGGGAACAGTGAACAATCCATTTTCAGAAGAAAATCAGAAAAAAATGAAAAAACGTTCCATAGTTCTCGTCTTGATTTATGCAGTCATTTCCATATCCGGAATAGAAAAGATCAGCTCTTGGATTACAATAGGAGCAATCGCAGAGCTGATCACTGTTATTATTTTATATGTTCAGAAAAAAGGAGTCAGGAAACAGGGATAGTCAAACGCTGTTCAAAAATATGATCTTTCATCGTGGCTTGATGTAAAACGTGTGGATACTGTGACAAGATTTTTTCAGCGTTATAAAGTCCCAGACCGCGAAGCGATCCTTTTGTAGAAAAGGCAGGATCTTTCATTTGACTGTATGGGATCTCATCACCGCTGTAAGTGTTCTTGATAGAAATAACAATGGTGTTTGGAAAAGTTACAATGGCAAACCAGATCTGACGCAATTCTGATTGGAGCGCAGCCTCGACAGCATTATCGAGATAGATGCCAAGAAGACGCGCCAGATCCAGTGTTTCCATGCTAATTTCTTCCAAAGGATCTAAAATTTCAATGGAAACAAAGAGTCCCATTTCATGCGCATAGATCAGTTTTGCAGAGATCATTCCCTTTAATTCAGGAATCTTTAAGTTGCTTAAAGCCCCCAGTCGGAAATTTTCATTTGTGTACTGCCTGCTAAAAGGCAGTACCTTTTTGTAAAAATACGCTTCTAATTTGTCAAATTGTTTCATTTCAAAATATTCCGTCATAGAAAGCATAATATTTGCGTAGTCATGTTTGAAGGTACGCAGTTCGAGGTTCATATTCTCAATTTTTTCTGTGTACTGCTGTAAAGTTTCATATGATTTTTCCTTTTCTTTCTGCTTTTCAATAGCAAGTAACGTCTTTGCAGAGTGAAAAGTAGAGAAAAGTGTCCATAAGGTACAGCAGACAACAAGAAAAAAGTTGAAGTATACAATAGAGTCTGTGTAACCTAACTTTTCACCTGCAATGAAATTCAAAAGAACAATCAGCAGACAGATAAAAAGGGTAGGAAAGATCAGTTTCCATATTTCATTCAATTCCAAAACAGATTGAAATTTTTTCTTCAAAAAAGGTAGCAAGAAACGTGAGAAAAGGAAACAAATAAACAATTCTACAGTAAGACCGGCAAGACAGCTCATAGTCATCAGAAAATAATTTGTATGTGTTGAGGCAACGCCATAGTCAAGCCAAGTCAAAGAGATACTTATAAGCTGATCAATCAGAACAAGCAAAAAATAAGCGACAATGATAGAACAAATAGTGGGCAGTTTTTTCTTTGTTATTTTACATAAGTAAATAGAGACAACGACCAAGAGAAAAATAACAGCCGCATTGCTTGTGGTGGCAATAAGAATCAGAGAGAAAAATAAAAGGAAATATAAAGTTAAATATTGTTTTATCGAAAGCCGATAAGGCAAAAAAGTAATAATAGGGAAAAAATAAAGGAAACCTGATAAAAAAATAGAAAAAATAAACATAAAAATCACCTTTCTAAAAATATTTATAGAAAAATTATAAAATTTTATAAAATATATGTCAAGAAACTTAAATCGACAATATTTTCTAAAAAATAAAAAGAAAAATGTAAAAATATAGCATTCAGGACTGAAAAACGATCATTTAGGAAAAAAACGTAGAATTTCAGAAAGAAGTGATATAATAATGATACATAAAAGGGGGGAAAGAAAAATGGGAATGAAACGAAAAACAGAAGAATTTTTAATATGGCTGGGAAAGCACAGTGTTGGAAAATCTACATTTTGGGGCGTGTATGAACCTCCTGTTCCACAGATTCTGAAACAGCAAGAAGAAAAGAAAAAATGTCAGTAATGCTGTAATTCAGAAGAAATGGTAGATGTAGAGAAAAATAGTACCAAGGAAAAGAACGTGAAAATAAAACAATAGAGCGTACGGCTATTGTAAACTTAAAGAAAAAGGAGAGGATTCCGATGGAGAAAGAAAAAAAGACCTAAACACAAATCTAATTTGAGAGGAGGAATAGGTATGAAGCGGATGTTAAAAACAGCGGCAGCGATAGCAGGAAGCGTTGGGCTGTTGGCGGGAGCGTGCTATGCGAATAATTATGGAGAAACATTTTTTGACTATAATGTATCCAGAATTAGATGCCTTACGCCATTAAGAGAAAAAACGGATACTTCTTCTTGTCACATGATTTATAGTGGAGGAGAACCGGAATATATTTATGGAAGTATATATGCTTCCGATCAGGTGACCAATATGACAGTAGGAGCCTTTTCTTATGCTTGCTATAGAGGACAAGATATTTATATACCATCAAATACATATGAATATGGATATAGAAGCTGTTGCCTTTCCCTTTTGGGACCAAGCTATACTCCACAAAATGCGTACGGATATTGGAGTCCAGACAGTCGGTAAGTACAGAAAAAGATTTTATACCTAATGTGGTAAAATAATAATAGAAGGAAATAGAAAGTTAATTAGTAAATAAATATAATATTCCTTAATATTATTAAAAATAAGAAAGGTATCTCAAAAGTAGGTTGTGATACAATGATTTATCATAGCATATAGTAATTGAGATACCTTTTTTATAATAATTATCTTTCAAAGATATTTTTTTAACTTATTATACATTAAAGCAATTATGATGTTCGATTATTAATAAGGTTGCTAGTGTAATATTTAATTATATAAATAGGAGGGGAGAGCATGAAAAATCTAAGACAGAAAGTAATAATGATTATATGCTGTTGCCTTTTTCTGACAGGATGCAGTGAATATCTAATTTTAGAAAAATCAGAAATATTGGATACAAAACGGTTTGATGAGGAACTTGAAAAGAAAAGGAAAAAAGAATTAGAAAATGGTTCTTTTCAAAAACGTCATTTCAGATTTGAATGGGTCAGCAAAAGTGTACAGGATGAAATACCGGAGAATATAGCAAAAGAATGTATTGGAGAACTAAAAGAAGGGCAAGTATATTTAGAAATTGTCCTGAATATTACGAATGATATGGAAACAGATCAGGAATGGAGTATAGGAAATAGTCTGTTGTTTATTCCAGGGAGCTGGGAAGAATTTCATGGAGCATATGAAATTATCTATTTGAGTGAGCATCGTCCATTAGTAAATAAAGAAGCACTGATGCAATATCGTACATGGACTTTAGAAGCGAAAAAAACATATCAGGTAACATTGGGATATGCGGTAAACAAGGAGGATATAAATGATCCCAATTTGTTATTGCCAGTCTCGTCTTATTATTTTCAAAGAACCGATCCCTATTTAGGAGGAATGATCGCTTATTATCGTGTAAATGAAGAAGAATAAATGGAAGTGTATCCAGAAAAGATCTAAAATTTATATATTTTTATCTCTATGAAACAAATCATTAAATTTTTCTGTCTAATAGATAAGAAGAAAAAAACTTATTGAGAAATATGTTCGTGAATCAGAAAGGAGTGGAAGCATGAAAAATCTAGGACAGAAAGTGATAATGATTATATGCTGTTGTCTTTTTTTAACAGGGTGCAGTATAGATAGTGAATATCTAATTTTAAAAAAATCAGAAATATTAGATACAAAACGATTTGACAAAGAATATGAAAAAAAGATGAAAAAAGCTCTAGAGAATGGAACGGCACAAAAACGTCATTTCCGATTTGAATGGGTCAGTAAAAGTGTACAAGATAAACTACCAGAGTATGTAGAAAAAGAACGTTATGTAAAACTAGAAGATGGACAAGTATATGAGCGTTATGCAGGATTGAAGGAAGGACAGGTATATTTGGAGATTGTTTTAAATATTACGAATGATATGGAAACAGATCAGGAGTGGAATATTGGAAATAGTAAATTACTTATTCCGGGAAGCTGGGAAGAATTTCATCCATACTATGAAATTAGATATTTTAGTAAGCATCGTCCAATCGTAAGTAAAGGGGCAATGAAACAATATAATACATGGACTTTAGAAGCAAAGAAGACATATCAAGTAAAATTAGGATATTGTGTAGATGAAAAGGATGTAAATGATCCTAATTTGTTATTACAAATTTCGCCGTATTATTTTTCAAATAACGACCCTTATTTAGGCGGAATGATCGCTTATTACCGCGTGAATGAAGAAGAATAAACGGAAGTGTATTCATAAAAAAATATAAAATTTATAATATATCTATGAAACTAATCATTAAACTTTTCTGTCTAATAGATAAGAAGAAAAAAACTTATCGAGAAATATGTTTGTGAATCAGAGAGGAGTGAAAGTATGAAAAAGCTAAGACAGAAAGTGATAATGATTATATGCTGTTGCCTTTTTCTGACAGGATGCAGTGTAGAGAGAGAATATCTAATTTTAGAAAAATCAGAAATATTGGATACAAAACGATTTGATGAAGAACTTGAAAAGAAAATGAAAAAAGAATTAGAAAATGGAACGGCACAAAAACGTCATTTCAGGTTTGAATGGGTCAGTAAAAGTGTAAAAGATAAACTACCAGAGTATGTAGAAAAAGAACGTTATGTAAAATTGGAAAACGGACAAGTGCATGAGCTTTTTACAGAATTAAAAGAAGATCAGGTGTATCTGGAAATTATTCTTAATATTACGAACGATATGGAAACAGATCAGGAATGGAATATAGGAAATAGTAGTTTATTTATTCCAGGAAGTTGGGAAGAATTTCATTCATATTATGAAATTATATATTTTAGTGAACATCCTCCTTTGGTAAGTAAGCAATCAATAAAACAATACTGCACATGGACTTTGGAAGCAAAAAAAACATATCAAGTAAAATTAGGATATTGTGTAGATAAACAAGATATCAATGATCCTAATTTACTTTTACAACTCTCTCCGTATTACTTTCAAAGAACCGACCCTTATTTAGGCGGAATGATCGCTTATTATCGTGTAAATGAAGAGGAGTAAAAGAGGGAGTTTATCAGAAAAATAAAAGGTGGCTTTTGAGACCATGAAAGGGGGAAAAGAAAGTGAGGAATGCGTGTAAAGTAGAGATAAAACGTGCGTTTCAAAGCACGGCAATGAAAATAATAATAATCATAGGAGCTTTGCTGGCGGTATGGCATACGGTGGATACATATAAGAGCTGGCAAGAGTATCTGCAGATACGGGAGCAGTATACATCGCCTCTGTTTTCAATGAGATCTTTGTATACAGAATTAATGATGATGAATGGAAATGAAATACAGTATGTACTATTTCATAATTTGCTTCCGTTGTTTGCTGCATTTCCGTTTGCTGTTTCGTATTATGCAGATCGAAAAAACGGATATCAGAAAAATCTTTATGTGAGGGAGACACGCAAAGAATATTTTTGCGGAAAGATCACAGCCGTATTTTTGTCAGGGGGAACAGCGGTAGTAATGCCGGCTATTTTAGATTTTATTTTCCTGTCAACATTTATGCCGGCTGTAAAACCAGATTCTTGCGTGATGAATGGAACGCTTTCTCCAGCGAGCAACTGGCAGAATCTATTTTATGAACAGCCTTTTATGTACTTTATAATTTATATCATGATTTATTTTGTAGGAGGAGGGATTCTAGCTCTGTTTGCACTGGCGGTTTCGAGATGGCTGAAAAAGTCGCTTCTTGCTTTTATGAGTCCTTTTCTTCTATGTATCGTAATGCAGCTTTTGTTGAAAGATAATCGAGGTTTTGTACCATATACCTTTTTGAATATGAAACAGGAAAATCGTTTTCAGATCTGGCAGATGATCGTCACTTTGGGTGTGATAGCCGGAGTTTCCATATGGGGATTTTTAAGGAAAAATAAAAAGGAAGAAGTGTTGTAAAACAATAGCCAGAAAACATACTACCTTTAGGTGATGGGGAGTTTACAGATAAGAGGCAAGAATACAGATGACTTAAATTAAGAAGAGGATCAAGAGACGAGAGGGGGCGACAAAATGGAAATTAAGATTCGGAATGTGACAAAAAAAATAAAAGATGCGATTGTTTTAGATTGCATAAACATGGAACTAAAAAGTGGAACGGTCTATGGATTGCAAGGAAAAAACGGATCTGGAAAGACAATGCTGCTTCGTCTGCTGTGCGGTTTTATTCTGCCTTCAGAGGGAGAAGTGGAGATCAATGGAAAGGTATTAGGAAAGGAACTTTCATTTCCGGAAAATACAGGAGTCTTGATTGAAAATCCAGCATTTTTAGATTATTTTACAGGATATGACAATCTGAAAATATTGGCTGAGATCAGAAATAAAATGACGGAAAAGGAGATTGAAGAAATCTTAGAAAAGGTAGGATTAGATCCAAATGATAAGAGAAAATATCGGAAGTATTCGCTTGGAATGAAGCAAAGACTTGGCATAGCGTGCGCATTTATGGAAAAACCAGATTTGATTTTGCTAGATGAGCCTACAAATGCGCTAGACCCAGAAGGAATTGAGTGTTTGCACCGCCTTGTGGAGGAGGCAAAAGAAAGAAAAGCATTGATTATTTTGGCTTGTCATGATGCGGAAGAACTAAATCAGATGGCAGATGTAGTGATACAGATGGATCGAGGGAGAGTGATGGGAGGATGAAAGAAAAAAAGAGAAGAAAAAAGATTTTTGCAGCAGGGATCGTTCTTATATTGATTGTTGTATATGCAGCCAGAGTGATGGCAGTAAATACCTCCTACAAAAAAGAAGAATATACGGTTCAAAAAGGAGAGAGTATCGAAGTTCAGGGGATGCGGATTTCTGTTCTGGAGTCAGAGATGAAAAAAATGTCAGCGCAATCGAAATGGGCTAATTTACAAGATGAATCGGAAGAGGGATACGATATGGTTTTGACCGTACAATATGAAAATATTTCAGATCAACCGATCAGCAGATGTATTGTGAGCGAGACGATGCTGCAAAGCGGAGGATGGACAAATGGAATGAATGGTATGCACTTTATGGAAATCAATGACGAATCAGGAGACACAGCGCTGAAAGTGGGAGAAAAAAAGATTTTAAAAGTGCCATTTGCCATGTATTCCTATCAGTTTCAACCGAAAGATTGGGAAAAAATAGAGGAGAGAGAATTTATATGGGTTCTGACAGGCGCTCCGGTAAAAAATATGATTTTAGTGAACGGAGAGTGAAAAAAGAGTGAGAAAATATTTGATTTATCCAATAAAGCAGTACATCTTTAAATTTCTTATTTTCCTGTGCTGTGGATTTGGGTGTATTTATTACATCACTCAAATAGAAGAGGTGATACAGCCTGGATTCTGGGATGTACTATTCTTTTTATTTCGAGGACAAAGAGAATATAATCCCGTATCGAGACAACCCTTTATTCCGCCGTTTTTCTGGATCGTTGTTCAAAGCAGTCTGATTTATTGTTCTATCTCTTTCTTCTCAGGAAAGTTAAGTCTGTATGAGACACAGATTTTAATTCGGATGAGAAAGAGAAAAAAATGGTGGAGAGAAAAAGCGGCGGCAGCAATTTTTTACACAAGTACGACTTATCTTATACTTTGGGTGGGAATTGCGATAAGCTGTCTTGTAAGCGGACAAAAACTGGAAAATCAAGGGCTGTTAGCTCTGTATGGCATGGGAAATTTAAGCGTAGGCCAGAATATTTTGGTCTTGATGGTACAGCCGTTTTTGACAACCTTATCATTCGCATTTTTGTTTATCGTGCTGCACTTGATTTTAGAAGAAAAAACAGTATGGATTTTGATAGAGGCAGTTTTACTTTTTTCAGCATTTTTGATGTCTGTCGTATTGATTGGAAATCATGCAATGGTTTTGAGAAGCAGCGTGGCGACACCTAGGGGAATAGAAACGTGGCAGGCAGTCGTCACAGATATCCTATTAATTTTATTGTGCTGGATCACAGGGGAGAGATATGTAAATAGAATGGACTGGATAGGAAAGCGAAAGGAAAACTAGGCCTTGAACAGGAAGATCTCATACTGGAGAGGAGGGAATATGAGCGGACAAAGACAAAATTTTTGGTCTTTGCTGAAAATAGAGTGGAAAAGAAGTCTTTGGGAGGAAAGAAAAAAATATGGTTTTGTCTTTGCTCTGGGGATTCTCTATTTTTTGTGGGGACTGAGAAATACATATTTCATAAAAAATTCGACGGGTGCGTTTCAGATGATCGGATTTTTTGATTATATCTTGGGATTATTTGGAGGAACTGTGGATCAGATGCCAGATCCATTTTGGATTTTGACCATGATTCTCTTTTGTTATACGATCAGCGCGCATTTTTCAGATAAAGTAAAAACTTATGAAAATCAGATTCAGATACGAACAGGAAACAGAAAAGTGTGGTGGCAGGTAAAGTGCGCATGGAGCGTTTTAAATGCACTGCTCTTTTATGGAATCATTGCAGGGGAGAGCGCAATTTTTAGCCTGATTACGAAGTCTGGTCTTTATCTGAGGCAGGAAGGAAACGAAGGAATATATGGATGGCTGATTCCGATAGAAAAATTAAATACAAAAGAACAATGGATTGCCTGTTGTATAGCGCCTCTTACAGCTTTAATCAGTATTGGTTTGATTCAGACATTTCTTCATTTCATTTTTCAGGACAAAATGGTGATGGTGATTATGATTGGATGGATGTTTCTGTCCTGTTTTATTAAATCATTGTTTATGATTGGCAACTGGGGAATGATTGTCCGAAACAATCTGATGACGCAAAACGGTTTTAAGGTGGCCGGAATTTTTTTGATCGAGATGATTGTGTGTATTGGGATAATCTGGGCAGGAAGAAAAATAGCAGAGGAAAATCTGAGATGATAAAATCAGATAGAAAGAGAAAAATTTGGAGTCAAAAAGAGCGGATGATGAAACAAAACGGATCACCAAAAAGCACAGTTAAAATCTAGCGATTTGGAGATCCGTTTCGTTTAAAATCAAGCGTTCTTTTTTGTTTTTATACAATTAGAACGGTTAGAACGTTCCAGCTTCTGTCTTAGGAGGTAATTCATAATTTAACTCCTGATAAAATGCGGCAGTAGTGGAAGAGATATAAGGAAGAACCCATATCATTCCGATAAAACAGGTGATCATGGATAAGAGGATCATTCCGAAAAAACTGATATTCACATAAAAATAACGCATTTTATTTCCACGCATCATCTGGAAACTCATTTTTATGATCTGGGAAGTACGCAGATCAGGATGATCCATATAAATATAATAGCACATGGAAATGTTGAGCCATAAAATGATGCTTAACACGAAACATACAATGACCGTAAATAAAATGATTACGGTAAAAAATACATGATTGCTGAAATAGTCTCCGGACAATAAAGAAAGGGAATAGAGGATATTGACAGGAAACTGAATGAGTGAGGAAGCGATCATGTAAAAAAGAGAAATACATAAAGCTTTATCGGAATGGTAACGGAATGCCAAAAAGAGGTCGGAGATACGAACCTGCCAGCCACGGTTTAAAGCCAGAAAACAGTAGGAAACTCCGATACTGAGCATTGATGACAAAATAGAAAGCGCCATATTTCCAATCATATCAATAAAGCTAAAATTTAAACTTAAAGGAAAAAACAAAAGACCGATCCAATTTAAAAAGAAAATCAAAGCAAAGTAAGAAAGTATAATCTCCACTGCAATGGTATAATGTCCTTGCAGTCGGCTTCTTGCAAATGATTTTAATTCGGCGGAAGAACGTTTCATATTGAAATTCACACTCCATTTCTGTTATTTAAGCCCCTGCTTTAACAGATTACTGGTCAAGCAGTTTTGTCAGTTTACGGCTGAATGGGATACGCGTTAGCTAATTTAAACAGCCTGCTAGTTAAGCAGCGGGGCGCTGCATATGCCGCTAAATCGTATCATGCGGCTGTTCTGGTGAAGGCATCTGTCGATAAGGTGTTCCACCGTAAATATCATCAATCAAATCGCTGTAATCATCATATCCGTAAAAATCATCAAGCGGATCGGAAGAATAAGGATCAAAGCCATATTCCTCATAGTACATTTCAGGATCTTCGAGAATCTGATAAGCCCGTTCCATGATTTCATCTGTAGTTTGAACGATGAAATCCCAGTTTTTGTAGAGAAAAGAAACGGTGGAATACGTTCCGAATGAAAATGAAAGAACACTGATGATGATACTACATTTTGCAAACTGGCTGATTTTCATTTTTTCCCCTTTTGAGAGAAGGGCAAATAAGATAGAAAGCCCAATCAACACTAAAGTAAAGGGAAAGAAGGATAAAAACAATATAGAGAGAATAGATAGCACAAAAGCTGCTATTTCCATACCAGATCTGCGCGGCGGTTTTTGCTGAAAATTACCGGAAAAATCAGGATCTCCCTGGTACTGCTGATAATCCATAGGACAAAACTCCTTTCAAATAATAATATCTGTTGCGACTATTCAAAATGATATCACAGAAAAAGCGGAAAAACAAGAAGATCATCGAGGCAGAGAAAATTTTGAGATCTCATGGAGAAAAAGGAAAAAATGTGGCAGAAGCAGAATTTTTGGAATGGTGTTGTAAATAAGACAAAGATGATATATCATGGAGAACAGAAAAAGTAAAACAAATAAAGGAGAGAATAATGGATATTAATAAACGACTGAAAGAAGAACTAAATGTAGAACTTTGGCAGATCGAAGCGGCAGTAAAATTGATTGATGAAGGCAACACGATTCCTTTTATTTCCCGTTATAGAAAAGAAGCAACAGGGGCGCTCAATGATGAGGTGCTTCGTAAATTATATGAGCGTCTGAACTATTTGAGAAATCTGGAAGAAAAGAAAAAACAGGTTCTTTCTAGCATTGAAGAACAGGGAAAACTGACAGAAGAATTGAAAAATCAGATTTTAGAGGCGGAAACTCTTGTGGTAGTGGAAGATTTGTATCGTCCATATCGTCCAAAGAGAAGAACGAGAGCTACGATCGCAAAGGAAAAAGGTTTAGAACCTTTTGCAAACTTGATTTTACAGCAGGAAACACAGAAGTCTCTTTTAGAAGAGGCAGAAGCTTTTGTGTCAGAAGAAAAAGAAGTAAAAACAGCGGCAGAAGCGGTGGCAGGTGCGCGTGATATTTTGGCAGAGATGATTTCTGACAAAGCAGATTATCGTATTTATATCAGAAAAATTACAGAGCAGGAAGGAATGATCTGCTCCAGCGCGAAAGATGAGAAGGCAGAGTCGGTATATGATAAATACTATAACTATGAAGAACCGATTTCTAAGGTTGCCGGACATCGTGTGCTTGCTCTAAACAGGGGAGAAAAAGAAAAGTTTTTGACCGTAAAAATCAATGCGCCGGAAGAGAGGATTTTACGGTATCTGGAAAAACAGATTATCATAAATGAAAATCCAAATACGAAGACCGTTTTACAAGAAGTGATTGATGACAGTTATCATCGCCTGATTCAGCCGGCAATCGAGAGAGAAATCCGCAGCGAACTGACGGAAAAAGCGGAGGACAGCTCGATTGTCGTATTTGGAGAAAACTTAAAACAGCTCTTTATGCAGCCGCCGATTGCCGGAAAAGTAGTGCTTGGATGGGATCCGGCTTTTAGAACGGGATGTAAACTGGCTGTAGTAGACGAGACAGGAAAAGTGCTTGACACAACTGTGATTTATCCGACAGCGCCGACAAATGACGCAAAAATTCGTGCGGCAAAAGAGACGTTATCATCCTTGATTGAAACGTATCATATCAATTTGATTTCTCTTGGAAATGGTACAGCCTCAAGAGAATCTGAGATGGTGATTGCTGAGTTTTTAAAGGAAAATAAATCAAATGTTCAGTATGTGATTGTAAATGAAGCAGGCGCTTCTGTCTATTCGGCAAGCAAACTGGCGACAGAAGAATTTCCAAACTTTGACGTAGGACAAAGAAGCGCGGCATCCATCGCAAGAAGACTTCAAGATCCTCTTGCAGAGCTTGTAAAAATTGAGCCAAAATCAATCGGAGTAGGACAGTATCAGCATGATATGAATCAGAAAAAATTAGGGGAAGCTTTGTCTGGCGTTGTAGAAGATTGCGTCAATAAAGTAGGAGTCGATTTAAACACAGCAAGCGCATCTTTGATGGAATATATCTCTGGAATTTCAAAGACAGTTGCTAAAAATATTGTTGCGTATCGAGAAGAAAACGGACGTTTTTCAAACCGCAGACAGCTTTTAAAAGTAGCAAAGTTAGGACCGAAAGCATTTGAACAGTGCGCAGGATTTTTGCGTATTTCAGCAGGAGAAAATCCGCTGGATGCGACAAGCGTTCATCCAGAAAGCTATGCAGCGGCAGAGAAGCTGCTGGAG